>UROA01000052.1 GCA_900549355.1 uncultured Collinsella sp.
CTCGACATCGGTCGAGAGACGCTTTTTTCAACAGCATCCGTCAAGCTTTTGGCAAGGTTTTGGTCAGTTGAGCAGGGCTGTTGAAAACTCGACCCACCGTTTGCCGACGACTACCGACCGCCCAGAGCGCCCTGCGCCCCTGGGAAAGCCCCACGTCCTAGGCTCCATACCGTCGCCACCCAAAACGGAAAGGACGTGGGCACGATGACCGAAGCCGCTGTTGAAACCTACGACACCACGACGAGGGGCGCCGCCTCGATGGCAGCCTATCGCGCCGTTCGCATCCTGCAACTATTAAGCGAAAACACCGGCGAGGACAAGGCCATGCTTTCCGATGAGTTGATCCGGCGCCTCGCCCATCCCGACGACCCCGCCCGCATGCCCATCTCGGCGGCGCGGCGCAGCATCTACACCGCCATCTCCGCGCTTCGCCATGCCGGATATGAGATTGAATACAAGCGCGGCGTGGGGTATCGGCTCTTGACCCGTCCACTCACCGACGAGGAGATCATCCGGCTTCACGGCATGGTCATGCGCAACCGCTCCACGCCTATCGCTATCCGCAAGAGCATGGCGCAGCACTTAGTTGCCATGGCGAGTGCCGACGTTCGCGGCTATCTCGATACACCCGAACCTGCTCCAAGCGCAGGCAGCAAGGCTACCAAGGCAACACGCACGCCCATCAAGCGCATCGACACGTGCGAGCTCGTCGAGCAGGCCATCGACCACGGAACCACGGTGAGTTTTGATATTTCGAGCGTCACGACGCGTGGCGAAACCGAAGCAGCACGGATGACACTCCGTCCCTTTGCCATCAGGCAGCGCGATGGCATCTCGTATCTACTGGGAACGGTCTACGACGCCCGAGGCGCCGATGACACGTTGCGTACCGTAGAGATTGGCCGAATGAGAAACGTCACCACACGTCTCCTCGACGGCAAGAAGCTCTTCGCCGCCCTAGACGAGGACGACGCCTCCGCCGCATAAGACCCTCCGCCGCCCATTCGACTACCCGTACCGCCCATCCGATTCTGTATTAAAAAACCCGCCAGGCTGTTGTAAAAATGGACATCAGCGCTACTATAGTTCCACTTGCACTTTGTCCCAGTGCAGTGTTTCCAGCCATTTTTATACTGGGGGTAATGATATGAAGGACATCACCATCAGCCGCAGGAGCCTTCTGGTCTCCGCCGGCCTGCTCGCGCGCGCCCCGCCCGCGGGATGCGGCGGCACCTCTGGCTCCGGCTCTGCTGCCGCCGGTTCCGACTACACCATCGGCGTTCTGCAGCTCACCGAGCACTCCGCACTCGATGCCGCCAACGACGGCTTTGTCAAGGCCATCAAAGAGAGCGGCCTTAAGGTCAAGATCGACCAGAAGAATGCCCAGAACGACCAGTCCACGTGTAAGTCCATTGCCGACAAGTTTGTGGGCGACAACGTCAACCTGATTTATGCCATCGCCACGCCCGCCGCGCAGGCTGCCGCCGGCGCCACGGCCGATATCCCCATCGTGGGCTGCGCCATCACCGACTACGCCGCCTCCGGCCTGGTCCAGGACAACGACAAGCCCGGCACCAACGTCACGGGCGCTTCCGACCTCACCCCGGTCGCCGAGCAGCTCGAGATGATGCAGAAGGTCCTGCCCGACGTTAAAAAGGTCGGCCTGCTCTACTGCACCGCCGAGTCCAACTCCGACGTCCAGATCAAGGCCGCCAAGAAAGAGCTCGACAAGCTGGGCCTGGAGTACACCGATTTCACCGTCTCGAGCTCCAACGAGATTCAGTCCGTCGTCGAGTCTGCCGTGGGCAAGGTCGATGCGCTGTACTCCCCCACCGACAACACCATCGCCGCGGGCGCCTCGCAGGTCGGCCAGATCTGCAAGGAAAACAAGCTTCCCTTCGTGACCGGCGAGGAGGGCATGTGCATGGCCGGCGGCCTGTTCACCCTCTCCATCAACTATGAGGACCTGGGCTACGCCGCGGGCGAGATGGCCGTTAAGATCCTGAAGGGCGAGGCCAAGCCCGAGGATATGCCGATCAAGCACCTCTCGAGCAAGGACCTGGTCGTCGTCAAGAACGACGAAATGGCCGAGGCCCTGGGCATCGACCTTTCCGCCCTGGACGCGTAATGCCATACGCGGCATGCGTCTAGAGCCCGTGCTCGCGCTTTAGCCGCGTTATTCAATATCTGAGCCACAGGGGCGGGCGCTGTAGACCGGCGTCCGCCCTGCTTGTTTCAGGTAAAACAAAACGTCTGTCCGTAACTCTTCTATGCATTGTTACCGCTATTATGGTGAATCACGTGTCCACCCTATCCTAGGAGGTATGAAGCATGCTCATTGCATTGCAGGGCGCCGTTTCGCAGGGCGTCCTCTGGGGCATTATGGTGCTTGGCGTGTTTATCACGTTCCGCCTGCTCGACATTCCCGATATGACCTGCGACGGCAGCTTTGCCCTCGGCGGCTGCGTCTGCGCTGTGCTCATCGTCAATAACAACGTCGACCCGCTGTTCGCCGTGCTGGCCGGTATGTGCGCCGGCGCCATCGCGGGCGCCGTCACGGGCATTTTGACCACCGTCTTTGAGATTCCTGCGATCCTCGCCGGAATCCTCACCCAGATCAGCCTGTGGTCCATCAACCTGCGCATCATGGGCAAGTCCAATACGCCCATTCTTGCCAAAGGCACCGTGTTCTCGGCCGTCAGCAATATGACCGGTCTGCCGCAGTCCACCGTTGCCATCATCTTGGGCATCCTGCTCGCCGTGGCTATTGTTGCCATCCTGTATTGGTTCTTTGGCACCGAAATCGGCTCGGCGCTGCGAGCCACCGGCAACAACGAGTACATGATCCGCGCTCTGGGCGTCAACACCAACTCCACCAAGATGATCGCCCTCGTGCTCTCCAACGCCCTCATCGGCCTTTCGGGCGCGCTCATCTGCCAGAGCCAAAAGTATGCCGACATTGGTATGGGCACCGGTGCCATCGTTATCGGTCTTGCCGCCATTGTTATCGGTGAGGTGCTCGGCCGTCTGCTGCCCGGCGGCCTCACGCAGTTTAGCGTCCGTCTTGCCTCCGCCGTCTTTGGCTCCGTGGTCTACTTCCTTATCCGCGCCATCGTGCTGCAAATGGGCATGGACGCCAACGACATGAAACTGCTCTCCGCCGTGATCGTCGCCGTGGCCCTGTGCGTGCCCGTGGTTTGGGAGCGCTATAAGCTCCGCAGCTCCTACACGAAGGGGGATGAGGCAGATGCTTAAGCTCTCGCACGTCAAAAAGACCTTTAACAAGGGCACCGTCACCGAGAAGCGCGCGCTCACCGGCGTCGACCTCACCCTGAATGACGGCGACTTTGTAACCGTGATTGGCGGCAACGGCGCCGGCAAGTCCACGCTGCTCAACATGATCGCCGGCGTATATCCGCTCGATTCGGGCGTTATCGAGCTCGACGGCAACGATATCTCGCGTCTGAGCGAGTCGCAGCGTGCCAAGTACCTGGGCCGCGTGTTCCAGGACCCCATGCGCGGCACCGCAGCCGACATGCAGATTGCCGAGAACCTGGCCCTCGCCAAGCGTCGCGGCCAGCGTCGCGGCCTTTCGTGGGGCGTCACCAAGGCCGAGAAAGATGAGTACGTCGAGCTGCTCAAGCGTCTGGACCTTGGTCTGGATACGCGCCTCAACGCTAAGGTCGGCCTGCTCTCGGGCGGCCAGCGCCAGGCACTCACCCTGCTGATGGCCACGCTCACCAAGCCGCGCCTGCTGCTGCTCGACGAGCACACGGCGGCCCTCGACCCCAAGACGGCATCAAAGGTGCTCAACCTGACCGAGGAGATCGTCGACGAGAACCACCTGACCACGCTCATGGTCACGCACAACATGAACGACGCCATCCGTCTGGGCAACCGTCTGATCATGATGCACGAAGGCCACGTGATCTACGACGTGGCGGGCGATGAGAAGAAGTCGCTCACCGTAGCCGACCTGCTGCAGAAATTCGAGGAGGTCTCGGGCGGCGAGCTCGCCAACGACCGCATGCTGCTAAGCTAAACCTACCAAAAAGGGACAGGTTTATTTTGGCAGGTTTTATCTGCGCAAACGTCAAAACCGCCGCAAAGGGACAGACGCCCTTGCGGCGGTTTTCGCATATTATGTCGATAATCCGATATTCAACCAGACATTCTGGCTAAGGACTAAGGAAACTGCCATGAAAAGACTCCCCCGCCTTGCGTTAGCCACCGCGTTGTTTGCCGGCGCGCTCGCAGGCATCCCAAGCCTCGCTTTCGCGGGGAACCTGCCCGCCGCTATTGACGGCTCCGTGGCCGTCATGCACACCAACGACATCCACGGCAGCTACAAGTACAGCTACAACGCAAGCAAGGGCACCGGCACTGTGGGCTTTGATGGGCTGGCGGTTCTCTATAGCGCCCAAAACAGCGCCCCCGATCTTTTGCTCGATGCGGGCGACACCTTCCACGGGCAGTCCTTCGCCACCATGAGCGAGGGCAAGAGCATCGCCGAGCTCATGGACACCTTCTATGTAGACGGCTACGACGCGACCACGCCGGGCAACCACGACTGGAGCTACGGCGCGGACAAGCTCCGCACCATGGCCGGCTACAGCACCACCGGCACGCCCTTCGCCATGCTCTGCGCGAACGCGAAGTCTACGAGCGGCGTATGGAGTTCGAGCATCACGAAGACGCTCGATCGCACCTGGGAGGATAGCGAGGATCACTCCACATTCGACTACAAAATCAAGGTCGGCGTCGTGGGTGCCATGGATGAGTCGCTGGGATCCTCGCTGCGCGCGGACCTGGTCGCGGGCACGTCGTTCTCGAGTGCCACGAACGCCATCAATACCGAGGCAGAGCAGCTGCGCAAGGAGGGCTGCAACGTTGTCGTCTGTATCGCGCATACGCTCAACGCCAAGACCTTTGCCACACGGCTCCGTGGCATCGATGCCCTTATCGCAGGCCACGAGCACATCAACCTTAACGAGAAGGTGACGGGAGCCGACGGCAAGACGATCCACGTTGTCGAGGCAGGCAGCGCCTTTGCCGAGGTGGGGCTGCTTTCCATTCCGTACAAGTACGACACCAATGGCACCGAGACGACCGACGATGACACGGTCACGGTCCCTGCAGATGGCAGCGACGAGAAGCTCTACACCGCCAAGAACGTCAACGACCTTTTGGCAGACCCCGACAAGGGCTCCGACTACCAAAGCTGCCTTGAAGCCGTCCGCAACAAGATCAAGCCGCTCGACGAGGACTTTGAAAACGAATCGAACAAGGTGATCGGCACATCCACCACCAACTATTTCTACGGCGAGGACGCCGCAGGCACGCATGGTTGGGAAATGGTGCGCACCACCGATTTCCGTCCCAGCAAGGAGGGCGACACCACCAAGGCCCAGACCATCGGCCACGTGATTTGCAGCTCCTATCTTGACCTGACGGGCGCGGACCTCGCTATCGAAAACGCTGGCGGCATCCGCGGCGGCATCGCGGCGGGCAACGTGACCGCCGGCAACGTCATCGCCATCTCGCCCTACGGCAACACCGTGGAGACCTGGGCCACGACCGGCGCGGACTTCCTCGCAGCGCTCGAGCACTCGCTACAAATCAGCGACGATTGCAACGACAGCTACGAGCTTCAGCAGGCTTATGTGGCGGCCGGTCACACCGAGCAGGAGGCGCAAGACAAGTACAAGTGGCGCGATGACTCTGGCAGCGTTCTCTCCTTTGGCGGCATCAACGTGACGATTGATTGGACACAGCCCGAGGGCAAGCGCATTGTGAGTGCCACACTCACCAAAGACGGCAGCACGCTCGACCCCGCCAAGACCTATACCGTCGCCACCAACAACTACATCATCACCAACACGACCGACTTTCCCACCTTTGCACATGCCACCAAGTACACCGAGTGGGGCACGTGCGAGGCGGCGCTGAGGGCGCTGATCGGGCAGAACAGCTGGGAGAGCAAGATGGCCTCGCTCGCGGGCACCATCACCTTCGGCTCCGCTGCCGTGGACCCCACGCCCACACCGGCCCCGACGCCTAAGCCCTCGCCTAAGACGGACACGACGACCACGAAGGTCATCACCAAGAAGACGACCGGTAAGCTCGCCGCAACGGGAGACCGCACGCTGGCAGTAGTTGGCGCGTGCCTTATCGGCGGCATCATCGTCATCATCCTCGACATTATCTGGAAGCATCGACGCTAAGCTACGCCGTCGGGCCTTGCAGCCCCACCACGTAAACCTTATATCGAGCACAGAAGCCCGTCCGAATTTGATCGGACGGGCTTCTTGGTGGGTATCATGGTTGGACGATCATTAGGAGGTTTTCCCTACATGGAATTGTTTGAGCCGATTCTTCATTTCTTTGAGCAACGGTGGGTCCACAACATCATCTGGGCCGTCATCTTGGCGATAGGCACCGCCGTCGCCGCCAAGGTCGTATCCAAGACCCTGAACCATCTGCTTAACCGAGACGATAACCCGCTTCCGGCATCGAGTATCTTCATCAACATCGCGCGCGCCGTCATCTGGATGATTGGCGGCAGCTTTATCCTCGACAACTGCTTTGGCATTAACGCAAACGCACTCGTCGCCGCTCTTGGCGTCGGCGGCATCGCCATCTCGCTCGGCTTTCAGGACACGCTGTCAAACCTTATCGGTGGCATGCAGGTGACCTTTATGGGCATCATCAAACCCGGCGACAATATCGAGGTCGGCGGTGTGTCGGGCGTGGTCCAAGACATCACTTGGCGCCACACGACCATCGAAGATGCCTGCGGGCAAACCATCATTGTGCCCAACTCCAACATCTCCAAGAACACGCTCGTACATCTGATGCCCTTTGGGCGCGTGGCCGTACCCGTCGCGGTCAAGGACACGTCCAAGTGGGCTTCACTGGACGCGCTGGCAGATGAGCTCACCGACGCCACCAAGGCCGCCGTGCTTCCCATCTCGGGCTTTGACAAGGAGCCCTACGTGCTCTTTAGCGAGATTGGCGACTTTGGCATCAAGGGCAAGATAATCTTTATCGTCAGTGACGACAGCACTACTTTCACGGCAGCCGACGCCTGCATCCGCGCCATCGCCCCCATCATCGCCTAACCTGCCAAAAAGGGACAGGCACCTTTGTGGTGGTTTTCATTCGTGGTACCATGGTTTATATAGTTGTTTAAACGACTAAGGGAGCAACATCATGGAAGAGGCCTATCGTCAAGCACGCAAGCGCGGCGAGCAAGGACGTCGACGCGCCATTAGCCAAAGCAAGCATCCATACCTTACGGACCTCGATAGCTTGGTTGCTCAGCTCCCCTTAGGTCAGCGAGAGAATGTCGGCCTGCGGGATATTCCGCTCGAAATGGTCGTCGGCACGGTCACCAAGGGCCGTCAGTCCGCCTTTTCGTGTAACTTTATGCCCCTGCTTTCGTTTAGCACCGAGTTCGCCCGCAAGTGGTCCAACCTCTACGACATCCAGGTGACCGAGGGCTATCGCGACCCCGTCATCGTCACCGAGTTCATGCATCGGTTCTATGTCCAAGAAGGCAACAAACGCGTCAGTGTCCTCAAATTCCTAGACGCCCCGACGGTTTCGGCCAAGGTCACCCGTCTCTACCCCGGCAAATGGGATTCCGTCGAAAGCCGCCTGTACGGCGAGTTCTGCGCGTTTTGGCGCGTCTGCCCCCTATACGAGATCGAGTTCTCGCGTGAGGAAAGCTACGAAACGCTCGCCAAGATGCTCGGTCAGAACCTTATCGAAAAATGGCCGCAGAAAAAGGTCGACTACCTGCGCCACACCTTCCTGCTCTTTAAGCGCGCCTACCTTCGCGCAGGCGGCGACCACCTGGACATTACGCCTGCCGACGCCATGCTCGTGTACCTCAATGTGTACAACCAGGACCGCCTGCTGGATACGCCGACGGATATCGTCGTAAACCGCCTGTGCAAGATTTGGCGCGAGCTGGTCATTGCCGGCAAAAATGACGAGGACAAGGTCGATCTTGTCGAAGCACCGAGCGTCGACGAGGAGGAGACGCCCGCCAAGTCCACCTCTGGCATGCTCAACTTCTTTATGGGCAAGACCGTCTACTCGACGGCCAACCCCCTGCGCATCGCCTTTATCCATGAGTTCCCCTGTGCGACGTCGAGCTGGGACAGCCTGCACGACCAAGGGCGTCAGTATCTCGATGAGCACTTTGGCGGTATCGTGCGCACCGAGGCGTTCGAGGACTGTCACGATCCGGATGTGTTCTACGCCGCCGTGGAAACGGCTGTCAAACATGGAGCAAACGTCATCTTCTCGACCTCGCACCGCCTGATGGAATACACGCTCAGGGCTGCCGTTGAGTATCCCCGGGTTCGGTTCCTCAACTGCTCTATCGGCCTTCCCCATCAAAGCGTCCGTTCGTACTTTGGCAAGATGTACGAGGCCAAGTTTCTGCTGGGCGCCCTTGCGGCCAGCATGGCGGACAACCACCGCATCGGTTACCACGCGTCGGTCTTCGCCTCGGGCGCACTCAGCGAGATCAACGCCTTTGCGATTGGCGCCTCGCTGCTCGACCCGCGCGCGCAGGTCATCCTCACCTGGGGCGATGTTCCCGCCGGTGGTCTTGCCGAAGCCATGTGCCGCGAAGGCGTAAGCGTCATGACCGGCGCTGACATGTCAAAGTCGCTCGAAGACCCAACGGCCTACGGGCTTCACCGCTTGGTCGACGGCAAAGTCACCGGCATCGCCATGCCCGTATGGAACTGGGGCCGTTACTACGAGCTCATCGTTCGCAGCCTTCTTCATGGCACGTGGGACGAGACCAGCGACGACAACCAAGTGCGCGCTGTCAACTACTGGTATGGCATGAGCTCCGGCGTTATCGACATCCGTTACGCTCCGGGCCTACCCTACCAAACGCGCAAACTCGTGCAGTTGCTCCGCAACGGCATTGTTGAGGGATCCATCAACCCCTTTGGCGGCGAGCTCCACAGCCAGAACGGCGTGGTACAGATCGAAGGCTTCCCTCCGCTGCCGAGCACGCAGATTGTCGAGATGAATTGGCTGGCGGACAACGTGGTAGGCACCATTCCGCAGCTCGACGATGAGCCGAAAGTCCCTGCCCTATGAAAATCCTTGCCATAGCCGATACCGAAGAACGATGCCTTTGGGAGTGCTTTCGCAAGGAACGCTTTGAGGGAGTCGACCTGATTTTGTCCGCCGGCGATCTGGACCCGGACTATCTTGAGTTTTTGGTTACGGTCATCAACAAACCGCTCATCTACGTGCGCGGCAATCACGATGACCGCTACGCACGTCATGCACCGGGCGGATGTATCTGCGTGGAAGACAGCGTGTACACGTACCGAGGGATTCGCATTGCGGGCCTTGGCGGGTCCATGCGTTATCGCGACGGCGCCAACATGTACACCGAACGCGAGATGTCCAAGCGCATGCGTAAGCTGTCGCGTAAGGTTAGAATGCTCGGCGGGTGCGATATCCTGCTGACCCATGCACCCGCCGCCGGCATGGGCGACCTGGATGATCTGGCACATCGAGGATTCGAATGCTTTAACACAGCGCTCGAGTCCTGGAATCCCGACTACATGGTGCACGGGCATGTACACCAAAGCTACGGTTGCGATTTTCAGCGCGAGCGTCAGCACGCATGCGGGGCAACGATCATCAACGCCTGCGGCTATACGCAGTTTGAGCTCGACCAGACGCACTACCCCATCCGCGGCTGGCAAGCAGCCTGGCTCAACTCACAAACCATGCGCCGCGAGCTCAAACGCCACGATGCCATCGAGTCCTCAACAGCCAGAACACCCTGGTAACCACCTCAAAGGGGACGCTGTCCCCTTTGAGGTGGTTTTGACACGATAGCAAGAAACCCGGTCCTGCGCAGGGCAGAACCGGGTTTCTTTAGCAATGCTTGCTGTACTCAGACAGTAACTAGCAGTTACTCAGCCAGGAAGTCACGCTGGACAGCAGGATCGACCTTGACGCCAGGGCCCATGGTGGAAGACACGGAGATGGACTTGACGTACTTGCCCTTAGCAGAAGAGGGCTTGACGCGCAGGATCTCGGTGTACAGGGCAGCGTAGTTCTCGACGAGCTGCTGCTCAGAGAAGGACTTCTTGCCCAGGGGCACGTGGCAGATGCCGTAGCGGTCGGCGCGGTACTCAACGCGGCCAGCCTTGAGCTCGGAGACCATCTTGGCGACGTCCATGGTCACGGTGCCGAGCTTGGGGTTCGGCATGAGGCCACGGGGACCAAGGATCTTACCGATGCGGCCAACCTTGGCCATCATGTTCGGCGTAGCGATAGCGGCGTCGAAGTTGATCTCGCCCTTCTGAATCTGGGCGACGAGCTCGTCGGAACCGATGATGTCGGCGCCGGCGGCCTCGGCCTCGCGGGCCTTCTCGCCCTCGGCGAAGACGGCAACACGAACGGTCTTGCCGGTGCCGTGGGGCAGGGAGATGGAACCACGGATGTTCTGGTCAGCCTTACGAGTATCGATGCCCAGACGGAAGTGGGCCTCGACGGTCTCGTCGAACTTGGCGGTGTCGAGCTCCTTGATGAGCTTGGCAGCCTGAAGGGGGGTGTAGAGCGTGGCGCGGTCGATCTTCTCGGCAGCGGCGTTATAGCTCTTACCATGCTTAGCCATGTGCATTACCTCCTGTGGTTAAACGGGCGTGAGCCCTCCCACATCGTATCGTGTGCCCTATTGCACACATTTAACGGGCGCCCCGGTCGGAGCACCCGTCGTTACCATAAGAAATCGCTACTCAGCGATGGTGACGCCCATGGAACGGGCGGTACCGGCGATGATCTTCTTGGCGGCGTCAATGTCGTTGGCATTGAGGTCCGGCATCTTGATCTCGGCGATCTTGGTGAGCTGCTCCTGGGAGAGCTGACCAACCTTGTCAGCCTGGGGCTTAGCGGAACCAGACTTGAGGTTCAGCTCCTTCTTGATAAGGTGAGCCGCCGGCGGGGTCTTGGTGATGAAGGAGAAGGACTTGTCCTCGTAGACAGAGATCTCAACGGGGATGATGTCACCCTTCTTGTCCTGCGTCTCGGCGTTAAAGGCCTGGCAGAACTGCATGATGTTCACGCCAGCAGCGCCCAGGGCGGGGCCGACGGGAGGAGCAGGGTTTGCTGCACCAGCAGGAATCTGGAGCTTAATGACGTTGGCAGCCTTCTTCTCAGCCATGGTCATTCCTTTCGAATCACGAGTGTGAAGTACTTGCTATATCGTAAGCACGCACGTGTTAGAAGCACTCCTGAGATGAGCAGTCACAGAAGAAGCACGCTCGCGCGAACGGACGAAAACTTAAGCGATGACAGCGACCTGGTTAAAGTCGAGCTCGACCGGCGTCTCGCGGCCAAAGATCATCAGCGTGACCTTGAGCTTGCCAGCCTCGGTGTTAACCTCGGAGACCTTGCCATCAAAGTCGGTAAGCGGGCCATCGGTGACGCGGACGGACGTACCGACCTCAATATCAACCGAGGTGCGCTTGGGCGAATCGCCCTTACCGGGACGACGAGTCATCTTGTTGTACTCGTCGCGGGAAAGCGGAGCGGGCTTGCCGTTGCCGCCTAGGAAACCGGTGACGCCAGGCGTGTTACGAACACACGTCCAAGCATCGTCATCCATCTCCATGCGGACCAAGACATAACCCGGGAAGATCTTGGAATCCTTGGTCTCGCGCTTGCCACCCTCTTTAATCTCGGTGACGCGCTCCATAGGAATCTCGATATCAAAGATACGGTCCTGCATGCCCATGGTCTCGATACGATGCTCGAGATCGGACTTTACGCGGTTCTCGTATCCGGAGTAAGTGTGAACGACGTACCAACGCTTAGACATGGTTTAGCCCCTCAATCCAGAGAACAGAGCAAGAGCCTCGCCAAAGCCAGCATCGAGCAGAGCGATGACGACGCCGACGACGACCAGAGAAGCGCAGACGACGACCGAGTAGTTCACGAGCTCCTTCTTATCGGGCCACGTGACACGCTTCATCTCGGACTTGACCGAAGCGAAATACTTCTTGGTGCGGGCGAAGAAACCAGGCTTCTCGTTCTTCTTGGACTTCGCAGCCTTCTCGTTCTTCTTGGCAACGGCCTTCTTGGCCTCAACCTTGGAGTTGGCGGCAGCGCTGTTGGCAGGGGGCGGCTGGCGCGCCCTTTTTTTTTTTTTTTGATCGTATG
>UROA01000053.1 GCA_900549355.1 uncultured Collinsella sp.
GAGCTTGCAGCGACGGACCTCAGGACACTCTTACACCACGTCTGCGCGCGCCACCCGGTAGGTGACGTAAAACAAGAAAAGGGAGCAAACGCAAATGAAAGCAACCGAGGCAAATCTACTCGACCTTATGGGCGTGGCGAAGATGCAGTTCGTCATTCCCGTGTACCAGCGAGTTTACTCGTGGAGTGTAAAAGAGTGCGAGGTGCTTTGGGATGACGTCATGCGAGCGGGTCGTGATGGCGTATCGCACTTCGTGGGGTCGATGCTCTATATCCCCGAGTCCGAGAGCTCTGCCACGAGTATCTCGCGAGTGCTTCTGATTGACGGACAGCAGCGTCTGACGACGTTTTCGTTGATGATTGCTGCCTTGGCTGACTATCTGGAGAGTAATCCCGACAAGGCTGGCTTCCTTGGCGATCTCAAGATCTCAGCGCTGCGGAAGAACTACCTCTTTAACGATGACGACTATAACGGTCTAGCGCGCTACAAATTGGTGCTCTCGCAGGACGATAAAGAGACGCTGTTCTCCATCGTATCTAGATCTCCCGTGCCAGATGAAAAATCGGATCGGATCGTCGAGAACCATGCGTTCTTCCGCGAGAAGATGCACGGGAAATCATTCGACCCTGCAAGGCTTTGGGCGGGGCTAAACCGCGTACAGGTCATCGACACTAAGCTCACCGCTGGCGTTGACAATGCCCAGCTCATATTTGAGTCCATGAACTCCAAGGGCAAGCCGCTCACGCCTATCGACCTCATTCGCAACTACGTTCTTATGTCGCTTCCCAACGACGAGCAGACCAAGCTTTACGAGGGCTACTGGCATCCGCTCGAGTGTTTGTTCGGAAAAGGCGGCGAAGAAGAGTTCAATGCATTTATCTGGTACTGGCTGTGGCTTAAAGTTCCCAATAGGATGCCGAAGGAGAACGAGGCCTACTACGAGTTTAAGCGCTATTTCGCCGACGACTACGATGGTGACACCGAGGGTCTGCTTAAGGAGCTGCGCGGGTATGCACATAGATACGCCAGTCTGTTCCTTGGTAAGGAGGAGGACGACGGACTGCGCCGAGTGTTCGGCAGAATCGTAAGCCTCGACGTGAAGCAGATAAGGCCCCTCTTAATGTTGCTTTATTCGGTTTACGAGGGGAATGGACTAGACCGCAATGCGTTTCTCCGTATCTGCGAGACCATCGAGTCGTTCCTGTTCAGGCGGGCGGTTTGCGGCAGGCTTACCACGGGTCTAAATAATTTCTTTGCCGGCATGTATCGCAATCTCGAGCAGCAGGACGATATCGAGGAGTACGTTACGGCGATGCTCCTTATCCACAGCAGCGGTATGACCGCATACTTTCCGACAGACGAGCATTTTGTCGAGGAGTTTAAGACGCGTGACTGCTACAACCGCTTCTCTAAAAAGCGCTATTACCTGGAACGCATGGAGAACTGGCACCACCCGAAGGAGTCCATCTCAGCCGACGATTACCAGATCGAGCACATCATGCCCCAGACGATCGATGATGAGCACGGCTGGAAGGAATCGCTTGGTGAGAACTGGGAAGACGTCCACGACAGGCTGTGCAACAACTTGGGAAATCTTACGCTGACGGGCTACAACCAGGAGTACTCAAACCGGTCGTTCTCGGACAAGCTCAATCTGCCTGACGTCGGATTTAAGTGCAGCCCGCTCTACCTAAACAAATCGATTGTCTCGCATGAAAAATGGGGTGAGGAAGAGATTGGGCAGCGCGCGGACGAGCTGGCGAAAGAAGCGTGCGAGATATGGAAGTATCCCGACCTTCCGGCAGACGTCGTCGACAAGTACCGTCCTTCTCGTGGGGAGTCTGACGAGGCTCCTGTCTGGACTCTGCAGGAGAACCACCCCACCTTTGCCGAAGGTGGGCTCAATCAGAAGCTTTTCGATGAGGTGCGCGAGTCCGTTCTGAGTGGTAACCCTTCGTGGGAGTCCTACATAGCTAAGTACTATGTAGGCTTCAGGTCGGGCAAGCGAAAGTTGCATGCCGTGCTAGAAGGCAGGACCAGCAACGGTGGTTGGATTGCCGTCGGCCTGGCAAAGAGTGTGGATGATCTAACGGATCCAGAGGACATATGCCAGGACAAACGCAGGCAGGGTGGATTTGGCCCGGGCCTACCAACCTATGTTGCCCTTCGGAATGCTGATGACATTCCCGCGGTACTCGATCTTATAAAGCAGTGCTAGGTTGAAGGCCGGGAATCTAGTTCCCGGCCCTTGCCAGCTCAAAATCGTCGATGGCTCGTCCGCCCGTCTACACCCTTACGATCCTGCGGGCCGCACTCAGCAGCTCGTACTCTCTCTGGCTCCACTGGCGCAGCTCGGCCGCGCGCACGGTGTCACGGCACAGGTCCAAGAACACTTCGGCCCCCTCGTAGAAGCACTCGCGGGCGAAGGCGCCGGATCCGTCCGCAACGCACGCACCGTCGGCAAAGAGCTTCCAGCTGGACGGCTCGCGCGAGCCGTCTCCGAGCAGCTTGATCTGCAGAACATGTGGGCCGCCAGCGGCACATGGCCCTTCTTCCAACGCCTGCACCGTAAAGCGCATCTGGAGGGACAGAGTATAAAATCCGGAAAAGTGTCGAAATAGGCACCTTAAAACTTCGGAAAAGTGTAGTTGGATGACAAAACAGCACTTAGAAGCCGATGCTGGATGCGGGATCCTGCGGCTGCCTTCAGCCCTCGCTACTCGTCGTCTCCGTCGTTGGGGTCGCCCTTGAGGGTGTTGATGTCCAGGTACTGGTTATCGTCCTCTTTTTGCTGGGTTTCCGACTCCGCTTGGGTGGGGCCGCGGAACAGCTGGAATCCTTCAAACGCAATGACACCGAGCAGGGCAATGATAATGGCGATAAAGGCAACCTTGACTGCCTGCGGAAATTCCGAGAAACGCAGCGCCTTTTCCTCGGCGTAATAATCGGCGAAGCGCTCTTCGCCCGTGCTTTTGGTATACGCCGGCGCGGACGCGGCCTCCGAGTCATATTCCGGTGCGGGCGTGGCAGCGTACGGATCGTTGAGATAATCGCTCGATGCGGTGCCATAATCCTCGGTCTCGATGCGACCGTTGCCAGCATAGCCATCGGAATAATCGGAATATGCCGCACCGCCCTCATAGTCCGCGGCGCTCGTGTTGGCGGCAAAAAGCGGGTTAACTGGAACGTCGAGCGCCGGCATGCCGGTAGAGGTCTCATCCAGATCGGCTGCAGCCCAGGAATCGTAGGCAACCTGATGGGCAACGGGCTCATCGAGCCTTGCGACCGGAGGCTTGCGTGCCGCAGGAACAGGCAACTGCTGGGCGCTGTACATAACGGTGCTGTCGGCCGATTTGCCCTGCGTCGCTGCAGCGAGAAATGCCGCCGTCTCGGACGGGTCGCTTGCGGGGCGGGGAGCGGGCGTGGGCGCCGAAGTGGGTGCGGGCGTAGGCGCGGGCGTCGAAACAGGCGACTGCGCAGGAGTCGGCGCAGATGCGGGCTTAGGCGCAAGTGCGGGATTGGGACTTGACGGGCGAGCGCCGCCGCCCATGAGTTCGTCGGCGGTCCACGGGCGATCATCCATCACATCGTCAAGGCTCAGCGAAAACAGGTCGTCTTCACTCTCATCGAACATGCGGTGCACATGTCCACCAATTGCCGGAATCAATCCGCGACCGGTGCATGATGCCTTGCTCAACGCCATTCTGTTCCATCCTTTCGAAATACTAATGACATCGATTATATGGAACTTCCCAAGCTGCTCGGTCTTGGATTCGTGCTTTCCAGAACTCGCGCCCAAAAGGGGAGGGGCAATCCAGGCGAGTGCCTACTTGTCGCCGGCCGCCGCCTTGGCCTCATTGAGGTAGCTATAGAAGCTGTACTTGGAGATGCCAAAGAACTCGCAGGCGCGCTCGCTCGACTTGGAAATGAGGAAGGCACCGCGACGGTCGAGGTAGCCAATGGCACGAATGCGCTCGTCTTTGGTCATGAGTGCCGCGGGCTTGCCCACAAACTGCTCGCACTCGTGCAGCAGGTCCTCGAGCAGGTCGCCGATGTTCTTGGTAATGGGCTCGGGCTCGGTATAGCCCGTGCCGCCGGTGCCGGTGAAAGCGTCGAGCGAGCGCTCAAAAGCCTTCATAAGCGTAATGTCAAAGTTGATGCCCAAAATGCCGACGGGCTTGCCTTCGTCGTTGCGGATAAAGATGGTCGAGGACTTGAGCAGCTTGCCATCGGTGGTTTTAGTGAGGTACGGCTCGCGGTCGTGTACGTCGGTGCTGCCCTCGTGCATGGACTCAAACACAATATGGCTGGGGCCGTCACCCAGTTTGCGCCCGCTGACGTGGCCGTTTTCGATCACTACGATGGAGTGGTCCACGTCCTCGGTCTCCAGATCGTGGACGACGACTTCGCAGTTGGGGCCAAATTGGAGCGCCAGGCCGTGTGCGAGGCGCTTGTAAAACTCAATCTGTGCGGGGGTCATGGGTGCCTTCCTAAAAATTAGTTTGGGCACACTTTGCCATAAACCACATCTGTTCGCAAACAAATCCATCAACAAGGCAATTCATGACCGTTCGGCGGCGAAAAAGTACCGATTACGGCAACAAACAATTTGTTAGGTTTGCCAATCAAAAAGTGTGATAGAACAGTGCTAACAAACTTTTTGTTTGGCATCCACATAAAAGTTCAGTCGCATGAATGGGAATGGGCTGAAACGCGTATGCGGGGGCCGGCAAGAGAGGACTTAAGGAGTTCACCGTATGGCCGATAAGATCCAGTGGGCGGGCAACACGATGCCCAAGAGCGATGACAAGCACTTGGGAATCATGAGCCTCGACCACGTGAAGAAGGCCCGCGCCTTCCACCAGTCGTTCCCTCAATATACCGTCACCCCGCTTGCCCGCCTGGACGGTCAGGCTGCGCGCTTGGGTCTGTCCAACCTGTGCGTTAAGGACGAGAGCTATCGCTTTGGCCTCAACGCCTTTAAGGTTCTGGGCGGATCGTTTGCCATGGCCAACTACATTGCCGACGAGACCGGCAAGGACGTTGCCGAGTGCACCTTCGATTACCTGACCTCCGATCAGCTTGCCAAGGACTTTGGCCAGGCCACCTTCTTTACCGCTACCGACGGCAATCATGGCCGCGGCGTGGCATGGGCTGCCAACAAGCTGGGCCAGAAGGCCGTCGTTCACATGCCCAAGGGTTCCACCAAGCCCCGCTTCGATAACATCGCCGCCGAGGGCGCAACGGTGACCATCGAAGAGGTCAACTACGACGAGTGCGTGCGCATGGCCGCCGCCGAGGCCGACGCCTGCGAGCGCGGCGTCATCGTTCAGGACACCGCCTGGGAGGGCTACGAGAAGATCCCGTCTTGGATCATGGAGGGCTACGGCACCATGGCTTCCGAGGCTGCCGAGCAGCTGCGCGAGATGGCCATCAACCGCCCGACGCACGTGTTTGTCCAGGCTGGCGTGGGTTCGCTCGCCGGCGCCGTGGTGGGCTACTTCACCAACCTGTATCCCGATAACCCGCCCACCTTCGTCGTGGTCGAGTGCGCTCCGGCCGCCTGCCTGTACAAGGGCGCTGCCGCCGGCGACGGCGATCCGCGCATCGTGGACGGCGACATGCCCTCCATCATGGCCGGTCTGTGCTGCGGCGAGCCCAACATCCTGGGTTGGGATATCCTGCGCAACCACGCCACCGCCTTCGTGTCCTGCCCCGACTGGGTCACCGCTCGCGGCATGCGCACCCTGGGCGCTCCCGAGAAGGGCGACCCGCGCGTCATCTCCGGCGAGTCCGGCGCTGTGACCACCGGCCTGGTCGAGACCCTCATGCTCGATCCCGAGTACGCCGAGCTCAAGGAACTCATCGGCCTGGACAAGACGAGCTCCGTGCTCTGCTTCTCCACCGAGGGCGACACCGATCCGGATCAGTACCGTCGCATCGTCTGGGAGGGCGAGTATCCGACCTGCTAACGAGCCTAACCTGTCCGGGCGGCGGAGCATATGTTTGCTCCCTGCTCGAACAGTCCTGCTCGCACGGAGAGCACATTAAGTGCTCTCCGGCTCGTGCGGAACTCGCGGCGGAGCAAACATATGCTCCGCCGCCCTACGTTTACTTGCTTGCCGGGTACTCGACCTCACGCTGCTTGGCACAAGTGATCTATCTGAAATATCTACCTGTAGGTAAACCCTTGTAGAAAGGTTGACTGTTATGACTAAAGAACTCGATTTTGATGCCATTAAGGCTGCTGCTGAGTCTCATCGTGCTGACATGACCCGCTTCCTGCGCGCTATGATCTCGCACCCCTCTGAGTCCTGCGAGGAGGGTGAGGTTGTTGCCTGCATCAAGGCCGAGATGGAGAGCCTTGGCTATGACGAGGTCAAGGTCGACGGCCTGGGCAATGTCATGGGCTTTATGGGCGAGGGCGACAAGATCATCGCCATCGACTCTCATATCGACACCGTCGGCATCGGCAACATCGAGAACTGGGATGCCGATCCCTACGAGGGCTACGAGACCGACGAGATCATCTACGGCCGCGGCGGCTCCGACCAGGAGGGCGGCATGGCTTCTGCTACCTACGCTGCCAAGATGATGAAGGACATGGGCCTCATCCCCGAGGGCTACAAGATCATGGTCGTCGGTACCGTCCAGGAAGAGGACTGCGACGGCATGTGCTGGCAGTACATCTACAACAAGGACGGCATTAAGCCCGAGTTCGTCATTTCCACCGAGCCCACCGACGGCGGCATCTATCGCGGTCACCGCGGCCGTATGGAGATCCGCGTCGACGTTCACGGTACCTCCTGCCACGGCTCCGCTCCCGACCGCGGCGACAACGCCATCTACAAGATGGCCGACATCATCGCCGACGTCCGCGCCCTCAACAACAACGGCTGCGACGAGTCGACCGACATCAAGGGTCTCGTCAAGATGCTCGACCCCAAGTACAATCCCGAGCACTTCGAGGATGCCCGCTTCCTGGGCCGCGGCACCTGCACCGTCAGCCAGATCTTCTACACCAGCCCCAGCCGCTGCGCTGTCGCTGACTCCTGCGCCATCTCCATCGACCGTCGCATGACCGCCGGCGAGACCTGGGAGTCCTGCCTGGACGAGATCCGCAACCTGCCGGCCGCCAAGAAGTACGGCGACGACGTGAAGGTCTCCATGTACATGTACGACCGTCCGTCCTGGACCGGCGAGGTCTACGAGACCGAGGCTTACTTCCCCACGTGGATCAACAAGGAGGCCGCTCCGCACGTCAAGGCCCTCGTCGACGCCCACAAGGCCATGTTTGGTGACGAGCGCATCGGCTGTGAGCCCAGCATGGACAAGCGCACCGGTCGTCCGCTGTGCGACAAGTGGACCTTCTCCACGAACTGCGTCTCCATCCAGGGCCGCTACGGCATCCCCTGCGTGGGCTTTGGCCCGGGTGCCGAGTCTCAGGCTCACGCTCCCAACGAGGTCACCTACAAGGACGACCTGGTCACCGCTGCCGCCATGTACGTGGCTGCCCTGAACCTCTACGATCCGAGCAAGGCCGATGGCGACGCCACCGTGTTCCGCGCCGGTCTGACCAACAACAAGATCGATTAGTCCCATTCCTCGATTTTGTTGAGCCGGGGGCCGCTCGTGTCCCCGGCACCCCCTGTTGACTTGGGGCCCGCGGTCGTTATCTCCCATGCTTCCTCAACGGTGGCGGGTCCTCGTCATAGCGCTCTGTATGTTCTAGCCACACGCGCATGCCGGGGCGCATTAACTCATTGCGATCGTTTCATCTTTAGAAAGGACATTTCCATGGACGCTAAGTTTACCGAGCTCGTCGAGCAGCTGAACGGCCTCGATTTTAAGGGTATGTACGGCAGCGACTTCCTGCACACCTGGGACAAGACCACCGATGAGCTCAAGGCGCTCTACATCGTCGCCGACGCCCTGCGCGAGCTGCGTGAGAACAACGTTTCGTCCAAGATCTTCGACTCGGGCCTGGCCGTCTCCCTGTTCCGCGACAACTCCACCCGTACGCGTTTCTCCTTCTCTAAGGCCGCCAACCTGCTCGGCCTCGAGCTGCAGGACCTGGACGAGAAGAAGTCCCAGATCGCTCACGGCGAGACCGTCCGCGAGACCGCTACCATGATTTCCTTCATGGCCGACGTCATCGGCATCCGCGACGACATGTACATCGGCAAGGGCGACGCCTACATGGCCGAGGTCTCCGAGTCCGTTCAGCAGGCCTACGAGGACGGCGTTCTGGATCACCGTCCCACGCTCATCTCCCTGCAGTCCGACTCCGACCACCCCACGCAGTCCTCTGCCGACATGCTCTACCTCATCAACGAGTTTGGCGGCCTCGAGAACCTCAAGGGCAAGAAGGTTGCCGTCACCTGGGCCTATTCGCCCTCTTACGGCAAGCCGCTGTCCTGCCCGCAGTCGCTGATCAGCCTGCTGCCCCGCTTTGGCATGGACGTCACCCTTGCTCACCCCGAGGGCTACGACCTCATGCCCGAGGTCGTCGAGCGCGCCAAGGGCTATGCCGCCGAGTCCGGTACCACCTTTAAGCAGGTCAACACCATGGCCGAGGCCTTCGAGGGTGCCGACATCGTGATCCCCAAGAGCTGGGCTCCGTTTGCCGCCATGGAGAAGCGCACCAACCTGTACGCCGAGGGCGACGACGCCGGCATCGCTGCGCTCGAGAAGGAGCTGCTCGCTCAGAACGCCACCCATCAGGACTGGTGCTCCACGACCGAGCTCATGGAGAAGACTGCCAACGGCCAGGACACCATCTTTATGCATCCGCTGCCCGCCGATATTTCCGGTGTCTCCTGCGAGCACGGCGAGGTCAACGCCGACGTCTTCGACATGCACCGCGTGGGCATGTACAAGGAGGCCAGCTACAAGCCGTACGCCATCGCTGCCATGATGTTCCTGCAGAAGGTTGCCGATCCCGCCGCTACCCTCAAGGCCCTCGACGAGCGCAACACCGCCCGTTGGTTCCAGGCCTAAAGCTGGGCTGAGAAATGGCTAAGCGTATTGTTGTCGCCTTGGGCGGAAACGCCCTCGGCGCCAACCTTCCCGAGCAGATGGAGGCCGTCAAGACGACTTCTAAGGCCATCGTCGACCTGATCGAGGAAGGCAACGAGGTCGTCGTCGTGCATGGCAACGGCCCCCAGGTGGGCATGATCGCCAACGCGATGGCCGAGCTCACGCGTTCTAATTCTCAGAAGTACATTCCCTGCCCGCTGTCCGTTTGCGGCGCCATGAGCCAGGGCTACATTGGCTATGACCTGCAAAACGCCCTGCGCGAGGAAATGCTCGACCGCAATATCGACAAGGGTGTCGCCACCGTGCTCACCCAGGTCGAGGTTGCGGCAGACGATCCGGCCTTTGCCGACCCGGTCAAGCCGATTGGTCCGTGGATGAGCGAGGCCGAGGCCAAGGAGCTGGAAGCCGACCGCGGCTATCAGTTCATCCACGACGAGAAGCAGGGCTTCCGTCGCGTGGTTGCCTCACCCAAGCCCGTGAACATCGTCGAGCTCGACACCATTAAGTCGCTCGTCGAGTCCAACCACGTGGTGATTTCCTGCGGCGGTGGCGGTATTCCCGTCACCAAGGCCCAGGGCAACCACCTTAAGGGCGCTGCTGCCGTCATCGATAAGGACTTTGCGGCCGAGAAGCTCGCCGAGCAGCTCGATGCCGATGCCCTGATTATCCTGACGGCCGTGGAGAAGGTTGCCATTGGCTTTGGCACCGACCACGAGCAGTGGCTCGACACGCTGACCGCGGCTGACGTAAAGCGTCTGTCCGAGGCCAACGAGTTTGGTCGCGGCTCCATGCTGCCCAAGGTCCAGGCAGCCTCGACGTTTGCCGAGAGCAAGCCGGGCCGCACGGCGCTCATCACGCTGCTCGAGAAGGCGCGCGATGGCCTTGCCGGCAAGACCGGTACCACGTTTACCGGCGACGCTGAGTAGGCATATCTGCACCATTGAGGAGGGTGCCCTGCGTCGCGGGGTGCCCTCCTTTGTGCTATGGGGAGCCAAGGGGCGTTCGCTGGAAAACGAGTGCGTGCCTGTTCCGACGGAGTGCGAGCTCGGTATGGTGGGTATAGCAGCTATGGTGTCCAAGGCAGCCAGGGGAGGTTTGCGGAGATGAAACTCGGTTGCGTGATTATGGCTTCGGGCGAGGGCAAGCGGTTTGGCTCTAACAAGATGCTTGCCGATATCTATGGCGAACCGCTGATTGCCCGGACCATCGATTCGGTTCCCCGGGGCTTTGACGTCGTGGTTTCGACGCGTTGGCCCGAGGTCGCCCAGATTTGCGAGGACAAGCATTGCCCGTGCGTGCTGCACGATGGCGAGCTGCGCAGCGAAAGTGTCCGTGCGGGCCTTTCGTGGGGAGTCGAACGCGACTGGAAAGGATGCCTCTTTTTGCCGGGCGACCAGCCGCTCGTGAGTTCGGATTCTTTTGAGGCCATGGTTCGTGCATTTGACGAGCGTGGCCGCAAGCATCCGGTGCGTCTTGCGTGCAACGGTGAGCCTTCGAGCCCGGTGCTCTTTCCGACGGAACTATTCGATGCGCTTATGTGTCTTGAGGGCAAGGACGGCGGCGGTTCGATCCTCAAGGACCGTACCGACGTGATGCTGGTCGAGGCGCGTGCCTACGAGCTGTGGGACGTCGATACCGCCAAGGGACAGCAACGCATAACGGAGCATATCGCCGCCTGCTCGTATTTTGATCGCGTGGCCAACTGCATCAATCAATAAGGAGCAATTATGATTATCATCAAAAACGGCGCGCTCGTGACGCCACAGGGGCTTCGCCACGCCGATCTTGCCATGGATGGCGATAAGATCGTGCGGATCGCCGCGGCGATTGAGCCTGCCGAGGGCGATACCGTCGAGGATGCCACGGGCTGCTGGGTGTTTCCCGGCTTTATCGACGGCCACACGCACATGCAGTGCTGGACCGGCATGGATTGGACGGCCGATAGCTTTGAGACCGGCACGTGCGCGGCTGCCTGCGGCGGTACGACGACCATCGTGGACTACGCGACGGCCGATCGCGGCGTGACCATGCCCGACGCCCTTGCCGAGTGGCATCGCCGTGCCGACGGAACCTGCACGGCCAACTACGCCTTTCATATGGCACTCGCCGAGTGGAATGAGCGCAACCGCGCCGATCTTTCGGCTATGCGCGAGGCGGGCGTATCGTCGTTTAAGACCTACTTTGCCTACGATCATTTGCGCCTGGACGATGCCGAGACGCTCGAGGTGCTCGAGGAGCTCAAGCGTATTGGCGGTATCCTGTGCGTGCATTGCGAGAACGGTACGCTGGTGAATGAGCTGCAGAAGCGCGTGTTTGAGCAGGGTATCCACGGGCCCGAGGGCCATGCGCTCAGCCGTCCGGATGTGTGCGAGGCCGAGGCAGTGAGCCGTCTGCTATACCTGGCGCACCTGGCCGGCGACGCACCGGTCAACGTGGTGCACCTTTCGACCAAGCTGGGGCTCGAGGCCATCCGTGCCGCCAAGGCGCGCGGGCAGAAGAATATCTATGTCGAGACCTGCCCCCAGTATCTGATGCTCGACGACACCTGCTATCTGGAGCAGGGCGAGGACGGCTTTGCGGGTGCCAAGTATGTGATGAGCCCGCCGCTGCGCCATGCCGGTGACCGTGCCGCGCTGCGCGAGGCGCTTGTGGCCGGCGAGATCGATACTATTGCAACCGATCATTGCAGCTTTAACCTGCACGGGCAAAAGGACCGCGGGCGCGACGATTTCCGCGCGATTCCCAACGGCGGGCCCGGCGTGGAGCATCGTCCCGTCGCGATCGCCACGAGCTTTGAGGGACAACTGGGACCCGAGGGTCTGTGCCGCTTGATGAGCGAGAACCCGGCGCGCGTCTTTGGCATGTACCCGCGCAAGGGCTGTCTTGCCGAGGGCTCCGATGCCGACGTGTGCGTGTGGGATCCCAAAGCGCGCTGGACAATCAGTGCCGCGACGCAGCATCAGGCTGTGGACTACACGCCGCTCGAGGGCTTTGAGGCTCACGGCCGCGCCAAGGCTGTGTTTGTGAACGGCGTGCTGGCTGCGCGCGACGGCGAGCCCACCGGAGCCCAACCCGGCCGCTACGTGCCCCGCTAGCAGCAAAGATGCCGTGTCCCCTCCGCAGTTGCGGT
>UROA01000054.1 GCA_900549355.1 uncultured Collinsella sp.
GCCCACAAACTGATCTGGACCGGCTGGACCTCCCCCAGCCCCGCCGCGGCGGCCCCGGCATTGATGCGCGCCCGCAGCTCGTCACTCGGCACGGTGTCGCTCGCGTCCCACAACTCGGGATTGAGCGCGGGCGCATGCGGATCCACAGCGCAATGCGAACTCGTGTGCTCATCGCCGATGGGCATATATTCGATAAATCGCAGATGAATGGGGCGGTCGACGGTCAGCCGTGCGAGGGCCGTCACATCCTGGTTGAGCCGACGCACAACAACGCAGTTGACCTTAACGGGCTCAAAGCCCCAAGCCAGCGCCGCATCGATGCCAGCCATGGTCTGCTCGAGCCGACCCAGGCGCGTGATCTTTCCAAAGAGCGTAGGGTCGAGCGTGTCGAGCGAAATGTTGACGCGGTTAAGCCCGGCATCTTTGAGCTGCGGCGCCAGCTTGGGCAGCAGGGCGCCATTGGTGGTGAGCGAGATGTCCTCGATCTGCGGAATCGCACGGATGTCACGAATAAGCGGGATGATACGGCGGCTGACCAGCGGCTCGCCGCCCGTCAGGCGCACGCGGCGAATGCCCTCCCCCGCCACCAAGCGCACAAAGCGGGCGATTTCCTCGGCGCTGAGCAGCTCGTCATGCGCACGGGGCGCCACGCCATCGGCCGGCATGCAGTAAATGCAGCGGAAATTGCACTTGTCGGTAACGGCAATGCGCAGGTAGTTAATGTCGCGACCGAAGCCGTCATGTTGCACGTGCCCGTCCACGCGGCCCTCCCCTCGCACCGGTCTTTATTCTTCAGGGAATATAGTACCGCACGCGGGAATCGTGCCGACACCCGTACGACAGGACGGACCACTTCGAGCAAGACCGGCTTCCCAAGCCCATCCTCAGCACAGACCATCACAACATTCGATGCTTTTCCCGTTTTTAGCGAAAAACGTCGAATGTTGTGATGGTCCGCCTGCCCGCAGCGCCCCGTAGAAGGGCCAAAGCGCCCCTAAAGGCCGCCATCCCAGTGTCGAATCACGAACTCTCGCAGGTCGTTCTGACGTTTCTGGAATGTCTCGCTTCGGTCGCACTTAAGACCCATAGCGAGCGCGATGGCGTTCATCGCCCGGTGCAATTGCAGCTGGTGGGCAAATTGAGTCCCGGTGAGGACAATCATCCTAAAGCCCAGCGCGCTCAGCACGGTCATACGCTCCGCGTCCGACGCGCTGCGCTGTTTATCAAGATGGTCCGAGCCGTTGTATTCGATCCCCGTACCGCTCGCAGGCGCATATACGTCAATCTCGAAATACCCGGCCTTTGCGAGATACTTGAACTCGTTGGGAACATCGACCCGATGGTTGAGCTCGATCTTGGCGTATCCCAGCCCTCCCTGGGAACGTTTTGCTGCGACCATGATTGCGGTGGCCGTCTCCATGGGCGACCGCGCGCCATCGTGCACGCGTTTAAGCACGGCGGCCGCGCGTATAGCCCCCTGGCGAGATCGGTTCTCATTGCAATAGGCAATCAAGTCGGCAACGGTGTACCTCTGCCCCATCTCGATATAATCGCCTGTCGACAGATGATTCAAATGGTATCGGGCGCAGATTTCGTAGCCATATTCCAGCTGCTCGGGCTCGCTCATCCACGAACCCGCTTGGACAAAGCACATGACCTCATCAACCACTAGAAGGCCCTCTGCCACCTCGATAAGATGCCCTGGAGGTACCGGCGTCCCAAACACGTGGCACCTAAATCCAGCCGGCGTCGAGCGCTCAAAATCGAAGTTGACGAGCGTGTCGATATGGTCGAGCTCTTCTCGTGGAATACCGAGCGAAACCAGATAGTCGGTAACAATCCCAACAGCCGTTGAAGCCCTCAGCCCCTTGGCATCGAGCCCCAATTTGGGCAGGTCCGCAGTCGGCTCCGCCTCGTTAGCAAGCGAGTCCTCATCGTATAGGCTGCTTGCTCGCGAGAGCGGCTCGGACGGGCGCGCCACGTTGTGGTACAGCCAGGCAGTCTTATGGGACAGGACGATCGGCAGGTCCATGAGCCCTCCAATGGAGTCGGATAACCAACCTTATTCCCTTGCTCACGGGTCCGCACACCTTCGTGCGCAAGAAAGCGATTCCACCCGATCGAGTGACATAAAAACCATCACAACATTCGATGCTTTTCCCGTTTTTGGCAAAAAGCGTCGAATGTTGTGATGGTTTGAGGCGAGATGGGGGGGCACGGAGGGGTCAAAGCATCGTGCTCGAACGGGTTAATCCAACTCTTTTAAGCCATGCGCCAGCTGCCAGTACTCGCCGTGCTGGGCGAGCAGCTCTTCGTGCGTGCCGCGCTCGATGATGCGGCCGTGTTCGAGGACCATGATGGCATCGGCGTCGCGGACGGTGGACAGGCGGTGCGCGATCATAAACGTGGTGCGTCCGCGCATGATGCGGTCCATACCGCGCTCGATGAGCTTTTCGGTACGCGTGTCGATACTCGAAGTGGCCTCGTCCAGAATGAGCACCGGCGGATCGGCGACGGCCACGCGCGCGATGGCGAGCAGCTGACGCTGACCCTGCGACAGGTTGGCGCCGTCGGCCGTGACCGGTGTGTCGTAGCCCCGCGGCAGGCGGCGGATAAACGAGTCGGCGCAGGCGGCCTCGGCAGCGGCGCGCACCTCCTCGTCGGTCGCGTCGAGCTTGCCAAAGCGGATGTTCTGCGCAATGGTGCCGCTAAACAGGTGCGTGTCCTGCAGCACAATGCCGAGCGACCCGCGCAGGCTGGCCTTGGCAATGTGCTTGACGTCGATGCCGTCGTACGTGATCTCGCCGTCATCGACATCGTAGAAGCGGTTGATGAGGTTGGTGATGGTCGTCTTTCCGGCGCCCGTCGAGCCCACAAACGCGATCTTTTGCCCCGGCTTGGCAAACAGGTTGAGATCCGTGAGCACGCGGGGGCCCGGCACGTAGGAAAAGTCCACGGCATGGAAGCGCACGTCGCCGGCAAGCGGGACCAAGCCGCACGTGAGCTCGGTGCCGTCGGCGGCCACCGCGCGGCCCGACTCATCAACGGCTGCCACGTCATGCAGGTGCCCGTAGACGCCCACGCCCTGGCCCTCGGGAATTTTCCACGCCCACGCGGCATCGCCCGTCTGCACCAGCTCCACGCAGCCCTCGTCCACCTCGGGCTCAAGGTCCATGGCGGCAAACAGGCGCTCGGCACCGGCCAACGCGTTGAGCAAGAAGTTGCCGAGCTGCGTAAACTGGTTGATGGGCATGGCGGCCTGGCGCACAAAGACCAGGTAGCTCGCGAGCGCACCTACGTCGGCGAGCCCCTTGATGCAGAGCATGCCGCCCGCCACGGCGACGATGGCATAGTTGACGTAGCCAATCACGACAGTCATGGGCACCATGGAGTTGGCATAGCTCACGGCGGCGGTGCCGGTGCGGCGAAGCTCGTCGTTGCGGCAGGCAAAGCCGGCGACATTCGCCGCCTCACGGTTAAAGACCTTGATGACCTTTTGACCCGAGACCATCTCTTCGATATATCCGTCCAGGTCGCCAAGCGATGCCTGCTGGGCAGCAAAGAAACGCTTAGAGCGCGCGCCTGAGTAGCGCGCATACAGCACAATGGCCGCATCGCACACGAGTGTGATAATCGTGAGCTGCCAGTTAAGGATGATGAGCATGGCCGTGGTGCCCACAACCTGAATGGCGGCCTGAATCACGTTGGCAAAGCTGTTGTTGAGCGCCTCGGAGACGGTGTCGACGTCATTGGTGAAAAAGCTCATGATGTCGCCCGAGCGCGTGCTGTCAAAATAACTGAGCGGCAGCGTCTGGATGTGCGCGAACAGGTCGCGGCGAATATCGAACACCACGCGTTGGGCCGCGCGCACCATGATCTGCGAGTAGCCCAGGGCCGAAAGCACGCCCGCGGCGTAGATGATCGCCGTCAGGATGACCTGCTTGGCGAGCAGTTCCTCCCCGCCCGTAGCCAAGCCGTTAACGATGGGGCGCACCATGTAGGTGCCGGCGAGGCTCGCGATGGCGGCGACGGAGGCGAGCACGCCCACCGCGAGCAACGAGAACTTGGCATGCCCCATGTAGGAGAGCAGGCGGCGCACGGTGCGCTTGAGGTCGGCCGGGCGTGCTTGGGCTGCGGTCTTAGGCATGGCGCTCACCCCCTTCCAAGGGCGATCCTCCGGGGACGGAGGAAAACGGATCATTCGCGCAACCATCGTCGCTGCCGTCGCCGGCGTCCGCGTTCCCCGCAAACTCCATCTGCGAGGCGTAAATCTCCTGGTAGATGTTGTCGCCCGCCAGCAGCTCCTCGTGCGTGCCCACGCCGTGGACACGACCGTCGTCCAACACCACAATGCGATCGGCATCCATGACACTCGCGATGCGCTGGGCGATGATGAGCACGGTCGTATCGGAAATCCGGGCGATGTGCTCGCGAATCTTAGCGTCGGTCGCCATATCGACCGCGCTGGTGGAGTCATCAAAAATGAGCACGCGCGGATGCTTGAGCAGCGTGCGCGCGATGCACAGGCGTTGCTTCTGGCCACCCGAAACACCAGCGCCGCCTTGGCCCAACTCGCCGTCCAGCCCGCCGATGCGATCAAGGAACTCGTCCACGCACGCCGCGCGGCAAGCCGCGAGGAGTTCATCGTCCGACGCCTGCGGATTGCCCCACTGCAGGTTCTCGCGCACGGTACCCGTAAACAGCACATTCTTTTGCAGCACAATGCCTACGGCGTCGCGCAAGGCGACCAGGTCGTAGTCGCGCACGTCGTGTCCGCCCACAAGCACGGCGCCCTCGGTAGCGTCGTACAGGCGCGCAATCAGCTGCACAAGCGAGCTCTTGCCCGAGCCCGTGCCGCCGAGGATGCCCGCCGTCGAGCCGCTCTCGATGCGAAGGTCGATATGCTCGAGCACATCCTCAGCTGCATCCGCGCGGTATTTAAAGGAAACGTCGCGAAACTCGATACTGCCGTCCGCTGGCGCCGCAATCGCGAGGTCTCCCGCGGGGTTGGCGATAAAGGGCTCCTCATCGAGCACCTCTGCGATACGGCCCACACTCGTAAGAGCGCGCGTGAGCAGCAAAAACACGTTGGAAATCATCATGAGCGAATTCATGATCAGCAGCACGTAGCTCATAAAGCCCGTGAGCGAGCCCACGCCCAGCTTGCCGGCGAGAATCATGTGGCCGCCAATCCACAGGATGGAGAGCGCAGCCACGTACATCGACAGCTGAAACACCGGCAGGTTGAGCACCGCGTTGCCAAAGGTCTTCGTCGCCGTGCCGGCGAGCTCGGTATTGACGGTGTCGAACTTGGCCTCCTCGTGCTCGGTACGAACGTAGGCCTTGACGGCACGCACGGCGGTGAGGTCTTCCTGTACCACGCCGTTGAGGTGGTCCATCGAGGTCTGGAGTTGGCGGTAGAGCGGACTGACGCGATAGGTGATGGCGCCCAGTACGATTGCCAGCACGGGCAAGATGATCGCAAAGACGGTGGCGAGCGGGCGCGACAGCATCAGCGCGTAGATAAGGCCGACGATAAGCGTCACCGGGCCGCGCACCATAGGGCGAAAGCCGTTGCCCACAGCATTTTGGATAACGGTGATGTCCGTGGTCATGCGGGTGACGAGTGAGCTGGCGTCGTAGTTGTCCAGGTTACCAAAAGCGAGCGTCTGAATCTTTTTGTACTCGGCCTCGCGCAGGTTAGCGCCTAGGCCCGAGGCAACGCGGGCGGACGTGCGGGCATAACCCAAGCCCAGTACCAGCGAAAGCGCAGCGCACACCAACATGTACGCGCCCTGCAGCAGCATGTAGTTGATATCACCCGCAGGCACGCCCACATCGATGATGTTGGCCATGATGACCGGGATAAACAGCTCGAGCACCGTCTCGACCGACACAAAGAACACGCCGAGGATGGCATCGCGACGGTATGCCCCTAGATAGGAAAACAGTATTTTGAGATTGCGCACGCAGGTTCAACCCCCATCAAACGTTGTTCGCAAACGCACGTATTATTGCGCGCCGAATAATGGTGTCAAGTATTCCGAAATCGTTTTCTGCAAGGTTAGCGCCGGCGGCGAGTTCTCGTGACGTGTGTCCATATTCGCTCGGAATAATGGTGCGCGAGACTTTTTCGCCCCACTGTCGACACAAACCTTGACTCTACAATCGTTGTAGGGTTTTCACTACACTGGTAGCTAAACAAACCCAGCCAGAAAGCCCCGCCCATGGAACACGACCTCACACGCGGCAATGTCCTCAAGACCATCGCGGTCTTTGCCCTGCCCTATATGCTCTCGTACTTTTTGCAGATGCTCTACGGCATGGCCGACCTGTACATGATGGGGCAGTTTAGTGGCGCCGCCGGCATCACCGCCGTGGGCAATGGCGCGCAGACGCTTTACATTATTACCGTGACGCTCGTGGGCCTGGCCATGGGAACGACGGTCATCGTCGGCCACGCCGTGGGCTCGCGCCGGTTTGACCGCGCCGAGACCGCCATCGGCAATACCATCACGCTCTTTATGGGTGTCTCGGTGGTACTGGCCGCTGTCCTGCTCGCGCTTTGCCCGCAGATCGTGGCGCTCATTGGCCCTCCCGCCGAAGCCGTCGAAGGCACTGCCGCCTACCTGTGTATCTGCTTTATCGGCATTCCCTTTATCGCCGCGTACAACATTCTTTCGGCCATCTTTCGCGGGCTGGGCGATTCACGCTCGCCCATGTACGTGATCGGCGTGGCGTGCATCATCAACATCGCGCTCGACTTTCTGTTTATCGGCCACATGGGGCTCGGCCCCGTGGGCGCGGCGCTCGGCACGGTGACCGCGCAGACAGCCAGCGTTGCCCTCGCGCTCGTGTGGCTCAAGAGCCGCCGCACGAACATCCACGTTAAGCGCAGCGACCTGCGCCCCCAGCCTGAGGTGCTCGGCAGCATTCTTAAGATCGGCGTGCCCGTGGCCGTGCAGGATGGCTGTATCCAGGTGGCGTTTATGTTTATCACCGTCATCGCCAACCACCGAGGGCTCGTCGACGCCGCTGCCGTGGGCCTGGTCGAGAAGATGATCAGCTTTTTGTTCATTGTGCCGAGCTCCATGGGCGCCACCGTCAGCGCGCTCACGGCGCAAAATGCCGGCGCGGGCAAGGGCGACCGCGCGCGTCAGGTGCTCAAGGATGCCATGACGATCTCGGTAGTGTACGGCTGCCTGATCACGGCGCTGATGTGGCTGGTGGCCCCGGCGTTTATCGGCTTTTTTGCCAAGGACGCTGCAGTAGTCGCCGCCGGTACCGGCTATATGCGCAGCTATATTTTCGACGCAATCTTTGCCGGCATCCACATTTGCTTTAGCGGCTTTTTCGCTGCGTATGGCAAGAGCTACATCGGCTTTGCGCACAACGTGCTGGCCGTGGCGCTCATTCGCGTGCCGGGCGCGTGGCTGCTGTCGAACGCCTATTCCGATACGTTGTTTCCCATGGGTATCGCCTCGCCGTGCGGATCGATTTTGTCGGCGGTCATCTGTGTTGTCGCGTTTACCGCGCTCAACCGGCGCGGGGCTTTTGACAAGCTGGTGGCGTAGCGAGGCAACGCGAGATCGCCCTGATCGATGACATCATCAGCAACGACCCGGCAACCTACGTGACACAGATCACGGTGCCCGTTGCTCCAGCAAAGTAAGAACCGCCCGGAAGGCATCGCGCTTCCAGGCGGTTCTTACTAATCATCATCCAGCAACTCGAATCGATTTCTAGATATCACCAATGCGGCATAATCTTGGCTTTGGTGAAAGACATGGGCGACCACAACGTCCTCGTTATCGTAGTAATAAAGCATTACATAAGAATTAACGAGGCAGGCATGGTAACCAAGCACTGCAAGCTCGGGTAACTTCGATAAGCCGTAGTCAACTACACCACTTTGAAGAAGCTGGAGCTGGCTACGGTATTTATCAAGAAAGTGCCGGGCAGTAAAAATACCATGCCCCAATAGATAATCAACGATATCGTCAACTTCTTGTTCAGCTGTAGGCAGAATCTTGACGTTATAGGCCATATTTTGCCTCAAGGTCATCGAGAGCCTCAAAGGCATCACGCGCCGTGCCAGCAGCACGCTCCCGCTCGGCCACAGCTATACGAGCCATCAGACGAGCCTTAGCCTGTTCCTGAACCATGAGGTCGTAGTCCTCGGATCGAAGTACAACAAATTTGCTATAGCCGTTTTTTGTAACAGTCACTGGACCAGTAGTAGTTTCAACGAGCTCCGAGAATTTCGCGGTGTCCCGCATATCTTTAATTGGAACGCAAACAGGCATGGCACACTCCTAACATAATTGTGTACATAATTATGAAGTATAGCTCAGCTAACGAGCATCAGCTACAGGAGAACCGCCATGTCGAGGACAGTCCCCGATATGGCGGTTTTACTCCTCCGGAATCGGAAACGCACGGATGAACTCTGCAGGCGAGAAGGTCTTGATGGTCGAGCGCACAAAAGCGGCGCGGTCACGCGTGATGATAAAGTCCACGCCGGCACGCTCGGCCATCGCACGGATACAGCCGTCCTCAAAGTCCGGCTCATCGGAATAGGCGGAGGTAAAACAAGCTTCTTGGTCGAGAGGCTCTACCGAGTAGCTCTTAAGACAGTCGCGCACTACCTCGCGGGCGCGCGCCTCGCCTGCCTGTTTAGTGAGAATGTAGTACGCGTCCTTGAGAGAGCAGGCCGAAACAATACCCTCGATAAGTCCCACGTCAACGAGCCCCTTGATCGTTTGCGCCGCTGCGTGCTCCGGCCGGCCCGGAAGCACGCAATCGAGCAGAAAATTGGTATCGAGAAATGCTCTCATAGGTAGCGCTCCCTCGCGACGCGCTTTTCATCTTCAACCGTCATCGTATCGAGCGGCGTTCCCTTTGGCATTTTGGCTACGATATCGAGATACTCCTGGTAGCCCTCATCCTCCGCGAGCATCTCGCGAATCTCCTTCCAGGTGATCTTGGGATGCCACATCGTACCCACGTCGCGCTTGGGCTTGCCCGTGCCGCACGTCGGATTTGCGCCCCCACGCTCCTGGGCAGCGTCATATTCCACCGTAACTGGACCTTCATAGTCGAGCGGCACGATCTTGAACAACGGCTTGCTCCGCTTGAAGACCACAACCTCCTCGCCCTCATTGGCAACCTTTTCGGCCACCTGCGTAAGGTTTTGGCGCAGTTCCGAAAACGCGACGGTAACCATAACTGCTCCTCTCAACATATATCTTCACTGCTAAGTATACACGTTAGTATTAATGTTAAAGTGTATAAAACTCATCGCAATGGGGCAGCCCGTTGTGGGACCTCACTGCGGGGCCCCTTTGCTTTGCATGAATCTTCTATCGCTCCGGAACGACACCGCTCCGCAGGGTCACCCTCAGCAACCTACATGACGCAGATCATGCTGTCCGCCACCACGCCCAAATAAAAACCTCCCGGAAAGTATCAACCTTTCCGGGAGGTTTTCTAATTTGATTATCGATGTCCTAAGCCTGGGGCACCTGACCGGTCGCAAGAATCTGCTCGAGCGCGTCCTCATCCAGCACGGGTACGCCCAGCTGCTCGGCCTTGGTAAGCTTGGAACCCGCTTTGGGACCGGCAACCAGATAGCTCGTCTTCTTTGAAACACTGCCTGAGACCTTGGCACCAAGCACCTTGAGCGCCGCGCCCGCCTCGTCGCGCGTGCGGTTGACGAGCGTGCCGGTGAGCACGAAGGTCAGACCCGCAAGCGGCTGTGCGTCGGCGAGCTCGCCCGCCACGCCAGCGTCGGCTGCGGCTTGCGCGTGTGCGGCGCCCAAGTCGACCTCGAGCGACAGACCCGCCTGACGCAGGCGCTCCAGCACGGCAAGGTTCTCGGGCACGGCCAGGAACTGCTTGACGCTCGCCGCAATCTTGGGACCGATGCCCTCGCACTCGGCGATGTCCTCTTCGCTCGCCAAGATGAGCTTGTCGATCGACAGGAATCGCTCGGCGATGACCTCGCCCACGCTCTTGCCCACATGGCGGATACCCAGGGCAAACAGCACGCGACCGAGCGGCCGGCTCTTGGACTTGTTGAGCTCGGCGATGATTTTCTCGGCCGTCTTGAGGCCTACCGGAATGGGGTCGCCCTTCTTGACGCCCTTTTTGCTGTTGGAGCTGGCATAGGTGCGCCCCGTGTCCAAGCCGGCGATGTCGTCGACTGTGAGCTGGTAGAAGTCCGCGACATCGTGGATCAGGCCGGCGGCGATCATCTTGTCGACGATTTCGTCGCCCAGGCCGTCGACGTCCATGCAGCCGCGGCTCACCCAGTGAAGCAGGCGCTCCTTGAGCTGCGCGGGGCAGTCGATGGACACGCAGCGGTAGGCGACCTCGCCGTCCTCATGGACCACGGGGCTGCCGCACACGGGGCAGACCTCGGGCATGTGCCAGTCGGCCGAATCGACCGGGCGCTTGTCGAGCACCGGACCCACGACCTCGGGGATCACGTCGCCCGCCTTGTGCACGATGATAGTGTCGCCCTCGCGCACGTTTTTGCGGCGGATCTCGTCGATGTTGTGCAGCGTGGCGCGCGCGATGGTGGAGCCGGCGACCGTCACCGGGTCAAACTCGGCGACCGGCGTGAGCACACCGGTGCGGCCAACCTGGATGCGAATTTCGCGCAGGACGGTCTGCTTTTCCTCGGGCGGGAACTTAAAGGCAATGGCCCAGCGCGGCGCGCGGGCGGTAAAACCCAGGTCGAGCTGCTGTTGAAAGCTGTCAACCTTTACGACCACGCCGTCGATGTCGTAGTCCAGGTCACCGCGATGTTCGAGCGCCTGGGCGCAGAACTCGTGGACCTCGGCGGGCGTGGCGCAACGAGCCACGTTAGGGTTGACGCTAAAGCCGGCGCTACGCAGCCAATCGAGGAACTCGCGCTGACTGTGGACGTGCAGCGGGTCGGTATCGGCGATGGCATAGATAAAGGTGGCAAGATCGCGGCGCGCCGTGATCTTGGGATCCTTCTGACGTAGGCTGCCGGCGGCAGCGTTGCGCGGATTGGCAAAGGGGTCGCGGCCCTCGGCATCGGCCTCTTCATTCAGGCGAACAAAGCTGCCCTTGGGCATATAGACCTCGCCGCGTACCTCAATGGTGCGCTCGCGGTCGGCACCCATGTGGGCGAGCGCTGCCTCGGACAGATGCATGGGCACATCCTTGATGGTACGGACGTTAAGCGACACGTCCTCGCCCGTGGTGCCATCGCCACGTGTGGCCGCACGTACGAAGGTGCCGTTTTGGTAGGTAAGGGCCACGCCCAGGCCGTCAATCTTGAGCTCGCAGGTATAGGTGACGTTACCGGCACCGAGCGCATCCTCGGTGCGCTGGAGCCATGCGTCGAGCTCGTCCAGATCCATGGCATCGTCCATGGAATACATGCGCGCCATGTGCGTGACCGGCGTAAACTGCTCGCTCACGTAGCCGCCCACGCGTTGGGTGTAGCTGTCGGGCGTTACCAGATCGGGGTAGGTCGCCTCAATTTCCTGCAGCTCAACGAGCATTTTGTCAAAGGCGGCGTCCGTGATCTCGGGCGCATCGAGCATGTAGTAGCGATAGGCGTGGTAATCGAGCTCGTGGCGCAGCTCGGCCGCGCGCGCTGCCGCCTGGGCACGGGCGTCGGTCGGTGCGGCGGCATCCGCGCTCGTGGGCGTTTCGGTATCGATGTCCACACCATCACCAAACAGGCTCGATTGCTCCATAGCGGCACTCCTTCGCTCGATTTCAAACGGATACTAGAGTACCACCGGTCGCAATGAGGCCGAATAGCAGTCTCGAACCGCACCGAATCGGCAGCCGCCAGACTGGGGTTGACAGTTAGTTCAGATACGTATAAATCCTAGAGCTAAATCAGGCACGAACACCCCTGTTTCAACTAATTTGGGCTCCTCGAGACCATGTAAACGTCCCGCTCTCCCTTCCAAACACCCATTCGAGCCCCACCCCAATCAAAAATTGCTTAAAACGCATCCCAAGCTGCCCCAGATTTATACGTATCTGAACTAACTGGGTGGCGCGCGCAGACGTGGTGTAAGAGTGTCCTGAGGTCCGTCGCTGCAAGCT
>UROA01000055.1 GCA_900549355.1 uncultured Collinsella sp.
GCAGAGCAGCCCCCGCCCCCCCCGCCTCCCCGCCGCCCCCCCCCCGCCACTCCGCCCGCAGGTCGCATGCCGCGTTCCTCGCCCTCGGGGAGGACGCGTGCGCCGCGGCCTGGGAGATGGACACCGTCGAGGGGGCCCGGGAGGACTCCGCCTGCCTGCTCACGCTGCTGCACCGCCCCAGCAGGCTCCAGCTCGCGCTGCCGCTGGAGGAGAAGACCGCCGGGTGCGTCGCGGACGCCCTGGAGGGCGTCCGGGCCGTCCTCGGCGCCGACGGGGCGCGCCGCGTGTTCCGCGCCGTGCTCACCGACAACGGCGCCGAGTTCTCCGACGAGGGCGCGATCGCCGCGCTCATCGGCGAGGAGCCCGGCGAGATGAGGCTGTTCTACTGCGACCCCAGGCGCAGCGACCAGAAGGGCGCCTGCGAGCGCAACCACGTCGAGATCAGGAAGCTGCTCCCCAAGGGCCGCGGCCTCAGGTTCGACCGGCTGGTCCCGGCGGACCTGTCGCTGGCGATGTCGCACGTGAACTCCGAGCCCCGCGGCGCGCTCGGCTTCGCGACGCCCGCGCGCGCCTTCAGGGCGATGCTCGGGGAGGACGCGGCGGCGCTGCTGGACGCCTACGGCGTGGAGGACGTGCCCATCGGCGAACTCGACCTGACGCCGGGGCTCATCGAGAGGGCGCGCGCAGAGAGGGGCGATGCCCCGCTGGCCTAGCCTGGAAGAAAAAAGAATAGACGGACCGACCGTCCGGCTGAGTCTGGGAAGAGGTGCCGGGCGGCGGGCGGAGCATGGCCACCGGACCCATCGAAACACATCTCCACCGTTCCTTCAACTGGGAAAACGGCGCCCCCGGACCCCAAGAGGGGCCGCGGGGGCGTTCGGCTAGGTGCGGGAACGGCCTATTCGCTCAATGTGTTCGGCTGAGATCGGAAATCAACCTCGATGCGTTTCGCGACGGGCTGTGCCGTGGGGATGAGGATGCGGTGAGGCGGGCGCTAAGCCGCATCCTGGGTGATGCGGGAATCGGTGAGACCGACCTAGATACGCCGCTGCCATATCATCTGCTCTTGCAGGGGCTCTGCTTTGGCTTGCCGGGCTATGCCAATCCTGCCTCGAGGCGAAAGTGTGGCGCGGGTCGCTGGGACATCCAGGTTTTCCCTACGGGTGCTGTGTTCGACGTAGCAGACACGATTGGCATGCTGGACGAGCGCCCGCTGATAACGATTAACTTGATGTATGACCCCGATGTGGATGCGCTGGGCCTGGAATTGCTGGCCGTGCAGTCGCTACTCGACATAGAGCGCGGCGGCATCGACGAAATCCGTGTACCGCGCCCCGGCGTGGGTCGCATGCGCTGGGGGTTCGGTTTTGATGGGCAGCATGTGGCTACGGTGTGCCAGCTGCTTTAAGCGCCGAGGTGTTTCCGGCTTCCGTTACTCCGCGTCCTTCAGGGGCGGCATGGGCTTCCAGTTGGGATCCTTGATGATCTTGCGGGCGTCCTTCATACCTCGGCGCAGCGCCGGAATGCCGGTCTTAAAGCACTTGTCGACCGCGGCCAGGCGAATGAATTCCTTGCAGAAGGTCGCGGCGTTGCCCAGACGGAACAGCATAGGGTGGTAGTCGCCGTAGATCTGCATGTAGCGTGCCAGATAACCGCGGTTGCGCATGATGTAGTAACGGTTGGTGTCGCTCGTGGAGTTGAGCTGGCGCTTGCCGGCGATATCCCAGTTAGAGACGGCGCGGGCGCGCTTGAGCACCACGTCGGCAACAACGGCGGCGGGGAAGTGCTGGCTGGCCACGTAGCCGTAGCAGGCATCGTCGCCGTAGATGAAGAATCGCGCATCCGGCAGGCCGATCTTGTCGACCACGCGGCGCGAGAACAGGCCGCCTTCAAAGCACAACTGGTTCATGGCGCGGTAGCCCTTGGGGCCCAGGTCCCACTTAGCGATGGGGTTGGGGATACCAAGCGAAAGGATGAGCTGGTACTGCCAAAAGAAGGCGCCGCCGTCAAAGTCCAGGCGCGAACCCTGGATGACATCGTAGCGGTCGGTCCACTTGGCAAGACGCTCGATGCCTTCGGGGATGACGAGCACGTCGTCGTCCATCACCCAGAACCACTGGGCGCCCAGGTCGTAGGCGCATTTGGTGCCGGCGGAGAAGCCGCCCGCACCGCCGCCGTTTTCGAGCTGCGGGGCGTAGATGACACGGTCGGTGCCGCCCTGCGCGTCGGGCTGCTCGGTGTCGATGCCCCACAGGTTGGCCAGGCGCTCGTTGAATGCGGCGCACATGGCCTCGGTCTCGCGCGAATTCTCGTTATCGACAATCACGATGCGCCAGGGCGCGGCCGTGAGCTCGGTCATGGAGTCGAACAAGTTGGCCAGGAGTTCCTGGCGCTTGTACGTAACGACGACGATGGCGAGCTTATCGATGGGAGCGGGAAAGGTTGAAGGCATGGGGCAATATATCCTTTCACGCGCGGCGGGCGAGCGCTGCACGGAAGCTATCGAATACGTCCTTGGGACTGTCCTATTGTAAAGGCTCGGCGCACCTTAGCGGCAAGCTTTGAATAAAACGCAGGAACCTGCCATGGGCCCGCCGCATGACGTGGGGCTGCTTTGCCCGCAAGAGGCTCCATAGATTATATAAACGCCCGCTGGCGCGCTGGCCCTTTGATACCATGAAACGACAGGTATTTCCTAAGGAGCACATTTGTCTACTAACGCCTCTGGCAGCCCTGTTCTGTCGCTGCTTATTCCCATTTACAATGTTCAGCGCTACCTGCGCGAATGCCTCGATTCCGCCCTGGCGCAGACGCTTAAGGATATTGAGATCATCTGCATTAACGACGGGTCGACCGACAACTCGCCGGCGATTATCCGCGAGTATATGGAGCGCGATGGGCGCGTCAAGATGATCGACAAAGCCAACAGCGGCTACGGCGACTCGATGAACCACGGTCTGGAGATGGCGCGTGGCAAGTACGTTGGCATCTTGGAGTCCGATGACTTTATGGCGCCCGACGCACTCGAAAAGCTTGTCTCGGCCGCCGATAGCAATAATGCCGACTTTGCGAAGGCGAACTTTGATTTCTACTGGTCTAAGCCCGAGGAGCGCCGTTCGCTGCACGAGATGTTTAAGGCCAAGGACTGCGACAAGCCGGTGCACCCGAGCGACACGACGCAGTTCTTTAAGCAAAAGCCGTCGATTTGGTCGGCCGTGTACCGTCGCGATTTTCTTGAGCGCAACGGCATTAAGTTCCTGCCGACTCCGGGGGCATCCTTTCAGGACACGTCATTCGCCTTTAAGGTGATCGCGTGCGCCGATAAGGCTGTTTACCTACATGATGCCGTGCTGTCGTATCGCCAGGACAACGAGAATTCCTCGGTCAATTCTTCGGCTAAGGTTTTTTGCGTCAATACCGAGTATGCTGAGATTGAGCGTTGGATTCGAGAGGATTATGCCCGTGACCACGCAAGTGATGATGTCGCGCGCATGCTCAAGTTCAATCAGCTCATTAAGTACGATTCGTACATGTGGAACTACGTGCGCCTGGCGCCTAAGTTCTATAAGGAGTTCCTGGTTCAGATGGCCAAGGAGTTCCAAGCGGCCTTGGACGCCGGGGACTTTTCGCTTGACGACCTCAAGCCGTGGAAGCGCGCGAATCTCGCTGCCATCCTCAAAGATCCTGAGGGCTGGGTTGACGAGCATCCGAGTTTTGCGACGGATGGTGCCTTGGGCCGTGCTAAGTATTACGCCTCGGTTGGAGGGCCAGGCGTGGTCGCTGCCTTCCTCATCGAATCGCTGAGGGGGTAGGTCGGCATGGGAGAGGCCTCGTGTCCTAAAGCTACCATTGTCGTCCCCGTTTACAACTCTGCGCACTCCATTCAGCGATGCGTCGATTCGCTGTTGGCCCAGTCCGAGCGCTCGATTCAGGTTGTCTGCGTCAACGACGGTTCGACTGATGATTCGTTGAACGTGTTGCGCCAGATTGCGCAGGCCGACGATCGCGTACTGGTGATTGACCAGGAAAACGCGGGCGTCTCGTATGCTCGAAATGCCGGTATCGATGCCGCCGAGGGCGAGACCGTCTTTTTTGTGGACGCCGACGATTACATCGATGCCCAGACGGTCGAGCGCGTGCTGCATGCCATTGAGTCTGCAGATGCCGAGGCCGCCGTTTTTGGCGGCGTCTGTGAACCTGCCGATGCTGCTCCCAAACGTGTCCAGCAACTCATGAGCCCCAAAGCTGGCACCTTCGGCGCCCGCGATCCCCAACTGCTGTTCCATTCGAATGCGCAGCCCTATGCCTGCCGTGCGGCTTTTTCGCGCGAGCTGCTCAATCGTGAAGGCATTCGCTTCGCCCCCGGTTTGGCTTTGGGCGAGGACGTCGTCTTCCAATTTGCGGCTTATGCGCTTGCCCGTAAGACCGTCGTCATGCCGGACAAGTTCTACCACTACGTGATGGAGAGCGAATCGGCAACGCACGAGTTCAACAGTGCCGAGGCTCGCGCCAAAAAGCTTGACGCCCACATGAGGATGCTCGAGGAGGTCTTGGAGGACTGGGCGGCCTACGGTCTTTTGGACCTGTGCCCCGGCGAGCTGATAACTTGGTTTTTAGACCTAATTGTGTTCGACCTGGCGCGCTTGGATGCCGATGACTTCCATCGCGTGGCGGCTCGCGTCAACATGGACCTTACGACGTTTTTGGGAACGGAGTGGGCGGATATGCCTGCTAAGGGCGCCGTTCGCCGTGTTGTCCAGAAGCTCGTTGCGGCGACCTCGGGCGTTTCGATGGCAGACGCCACGCTGTTCTATCTTTCGACTCGCGGTCTCAAAGCCTGCCTGGAGCGCTTTATCTAATTCCAAGCGCTGCCGCCCGCCGCAACTCGGCTGCTAAAATAACCCTGTTACACGCTACTCAACAGGAGGTTCTCTTGCAGAACTCTGATACCCCTAAAGTTTCGCTGCTTGTCCCTATTTGCAATGTCGAACGCTACCTGTGCGAGTGCCTCGATTCCGCCGTGGCTCAGACGCTCAAGGACATCGAGATCATCTGCATCAATGACGGTTCCACCGATAGCTCGCCGGATATCATCCGCGAGTACATGGAGCGCGACCCCCGTGTGAAGATGATCGACAAGGCCAACAGCGGCTACGGTGACTCGATGAACCGCGGCCTGGAGATGGCGCGCGGCGAGTACGTGGGCATCCTTGAGTCCGACGACTTTATGTTTGAGGATTCGCTCCAAAAGCTGGTCGCCAAGGCCGATGCTGAGCATGCCGATGTGGTGAAGGGCGACTTTTACCTGTATTGGTCCACGCCCAGCGAGCGCCGTGAGCTGTTTGGGATTATCGACGAGCATATGACGGGCGCCGCGTATCGCCCCGTCGATCGCCCGGGTATCTTCTACCGCAAGCCTTCCATTTGGTCGGCTATCTATCGCCGTGAGTTCCTTAACGCCAATCAGATTCGGTTCCTCCCCACGCCGGGTGCCTCGTATCAGGATGCAGGCTTTAACTTTAAGGTTTGGGCGTGCGCCGAGCGCGCCGCGTTTATTGCGGACCCCATTTTGTGCTATCGCCAGGATAACGAGAAGAGCTCCGTTAATTCGCCCAACAAGGTGTTTTGCGTATGCGACGAATATGCCGAGATGCAGCGCTTTTTGGATGAGCGCCCCGAGCTCAAGGCTCAGCTCCAGGGGATTTTAATGCGCATGAAGGTCGATACGTATCGTTGGAATGACGAGCGTTTGGTCGATGAGCTGCGTGGGCAGTTTTGGGAGAAGGCTTCACCCGAGCTCAAGGCCGACTGGGATGCCGGTCGCTTTGACCTGTCGCTGTTTGATCCACGCGGCGAGACCGATTTGCGCCTGATGGTCAAGTCGCCCCGCGCCTATATCGATTCGCGCTTTGACTTTAAGAAACCGGGCAAGCTCAATACGTTTAAGCATTACTTTAAGATTGGCGGCCTGCCGCTGGTCAAGCGCGTGCTGACGTATCAGCGCACCTACGGCGACAACCCGCACCCCGATGACGTTCCGGCCGCACAGTAGGAGCGAGTGACTATGGCTACCCCCAAGATTTCCGTTGTCGTTCCCATCTATAAAGTGGAGGAGTGTCTGGCCTGGTGCTTGGACTCCCTGCTTGCGCAGGACATGCCCGATTGGGAAGGCGTGCTGGTTAACGATGGCTCGCCGGACGGTTCGCGCGATATTGCGGCTGCCTATTGCGAAAAGGACGCGCGCTTTAGGCTGGTTGATAAGGAGAACGGCGGCCTGTCGAGTGCACGTAATGCAGGCATCGCCGCGTCCACGGCGCCTATCGTCGCGTTCTTGGATTCCGACGACCGATTTACGCCTGATGCGTGCCGTGTGATCGTAGATGCCTTTGAGCGCGAAGGCTGCGACGTTTTGACCTTTGGCGCGAACCCGTATCCGCTGGAGGCGGGGTATCCGTGGCTTAACTATGTGCTGAGCCCGCGCGATGTGTCGTTTGAAGGCTATAACTCTGACTTGCTGTTTAAGGAAGCATCTCGCCCCTTTGCATGGCGCACCGCCTGCAAGCGTGAGTTTTTGCTGGGCAACGGGATCGTGTTCGACGAAACCGTTAAGTACGGCGAGGACCAGGTCTTCGATTTTGCCGTGTACGGTCGTTCGCACAAGACCGCGCTTATCTCGAACAAGCTGTATGACTACCGCGTGGCGCGCAAGGGTTCGCTCATGGACACCATGCGCTACGACGACGAGACACGTCTGCTGGAGCACGTGAAGATTTACTCCGCGGTGCTGGCTGACTGGCGGCGCGACGGTCTCGATGCTCAGCATGCCGATGACCTGGCGTACTTCCTCTGCGATCTGGTGCTGTACGATGCGCTCAGGTTGCTGGGTTCGGACTGCGGCAAGGTGTTTGCTGCCGTTGCCACGGCGCTCGCCGGCTCTGCCGTGGGCAGCGTTGCTGCGCTCGCACAATGTGCTCCTTCTGTTGCTGTTATGGTGCGTGCGGCGCTTACCAGCAAGGCCCCCAATGCCCGCGAGTGCAAAAAGCTCATGTTCGATTACGACGTCTTGAGGTTTGGGCGCCTGGGTGCCTGCAAACGCATGGCAGCGAACGCCCTGGGAAAGCGAGAGGTGTAGATGAGTATCAAGCGTTTGGCGCTTTGCCGCAGTCAGGGCCGTCTATTTGTGCTGCTTCGTTTTGCCGGTCAGGATGTCGCCGCGCTTATTGAGCGGGAGGGTTCTCAAGCGTTTGCCTATGCGACGACGAGCGGTTCTTGTGTGCCGTCGCTGGTACTCCCGGTTGACCATGGCCGTGTGCTGGCGCTTTGCCCTTCCGTTGCCGATTACGAGCGCGAGCTTGCCGTCTTGGTGCTTCCGTTTTTGGATGGCTCTGCGATCGACGCTGCATTTGTGTCCGGTGGCCAAAAGCTTGGCTCCATTCGCCTCGATAGCTGCGTGGCCAAGCTGGAATCCAAGATTAACTACAAAGCAAAGCCTGCGATGTGTGCACTCGTTCGCGATGCACAGCGCGGCGAGTGCTGCGGTCGCTATGAGATCGATGCTGTTCGTTATTTACCGGCAGACGCCGGCGCGGTGTGGCGCTATGAGGTTACCTGGGATGGAGACCTCCAGTGCACACCTGAGCTCCAGATTTTCGATACGCATATGAATGCCATCGATGTCACCGTGCATGTGTTTGAATCGCAGGTCGATGTGCCGCAGCAGGACGGATGCCGCGTCAATAAAACGTATCTGAGCGTTGAGATGCCTCAGGATATACGAGATTTTGTCACGATTGTGAGCGATCCCACAGAGCAGATCCAGAGCGGGTTTTGCGCCATGGATGGTCGCCTGTACAACGGCATGGTCGATGACAGTTGGAACCGCATGAAGGACGCGCGTGCGGACGACGTAGCCTATCGACGTTGGTTTGAGCAGCATCGCGCAAAGCCGGGCGATTTGGCGTGCCAGCGTGTCGCTTCGGCGGCCTTTGCCTATAGACCTCTCGTGAGCATTGTGGTGCCGTGCTATAAAACTGATCGGGTCTACCTGCGCGAGCTGCTGGACTCGGTGCTAGCCCAGAGCTATGACAACTGGGAATTGCTGCTTATGGACGCCCCGCCCGAATGGGATGGGGTGGCCAATTTTGTGGCTGCCGCCAATGACGAGCGGGTTCGTCGTATTGAGCTGCCTGGCAACGGCGGCATTGTGCTCAACACCAACGCGGGTATTGAGCAAGCGACGGGCGACTACATCGCGTTCTTGGACCACGATGACATCTTGGAACCGGACGCGCTATTCCACTATGTTGCCGCGCTGAATAAGGCGGCCGAGGGCGAGCGTCCCCAGGTCCTGTTCTGCGACGAGGACATGTTCCAGAAAGTAGGAGAGTGGGGCCAGCCGGTCTTTAAGACGCAGCTCAACGTCGACCTGCTCTATAGCCATAACTGCGTGACGCATTTCCTGATGGTGGAGAAGGCGCTTATCGATCGTATTGGCATGTCGCCGGAAGACGTCGCGGGCGCCCAGGATTATGACCTGACGCTTCGCTGCCTTGCATCGGGCGCACGGTTTGAGCATATTGCGCACGTGTTGTATCACTGGCGCGTGCATCCCGGTTCCACCGCCGATGGCTCTGCCGATAGCAAGCCGTATGCCATTGAAGCGGGTCGTCTTGCGCTGCAGTGCCACTTTAACGCGCTGGGCGTTCACGGAACGGTCGAGGAGACCGAGACGCCGTTTGTCTACCGCATACGCTATGCGCTGCCGGAGCCTGCGCCGCTGGTGAGCATAGTGATCCCCACCAAGGATCACGTTGAGACGCTCGATGCCTGTGTGATGTCGATCGCCCAGAAAGCCACGTATGCCAACTACGAGATCGTCTTGGTGGAGAACAACAGTGAAGCCCCGGAGACGTTTGCGTATTACGAAACCCTGTCAGAGCGCGTGGCTGCAGCATCCGAAGGCAAGGGTATCGCGCGCGTTGCGTACTGGCCGGGTGAGTTCAATTACTCCCAGATCATTAACTTTGGCGTGGAGCATGCCAAGGGTGATTACCTTCTGTTGCTGAACAATGATACCGAGGTCATAAGCCCCGACTTTATCGAAGAGATGATGGGCTATCTGCAGCGTCCCGATGCGGGCGTGGTGGGCGCCAAACTCTACTTTGCCGACCATCTGGTGCAACACGCTGGCATATTGGTTGGTGTGCGTGGCGCACTTGCCCATGCCAACCAGGATTTCTCGGCAAAGCGCGAGGGCTATCTTGCCCGCGCCGTACGTCCGGGTAACTTTAGCGCCGTAACAGGTGCCTGTCAGATGGTGCGACGCGACGTATTTGAGCAGGTCGGCGGCTACAACGAGGAATTTGCCGTCGGTTTTAACGACGCTGACTTTTGCCTGCGCGTGCGGGAAGCTGGCTACCGCACCATCTTTACGCCCTATGCCGAGCTGTACCACTACGAGTTCACCTCGCGCGGCAGGGAAGAGGCCAACGAGGAGAAGCTGCGCCGTTGGAAACGCGAACAGGCACTGTTCACGCAGCGCTGGCCGGAGTTTTTCTTGACGGGTGATCCATGGTTGGGGCCTAACTTGTCTTCCGAGAGTGAGTACTTCTCGCTTTAGACAATGGTTGTTAGAAGGCCCTCAGCTTGACTTCGCCATGAGTTGGGAAGAAGGCAGCGTTTAGGCTATTTGTTAGTTTACATTACGATAGCTCGATACTTCTACGATAAGTTTGTACAGGCTTATACAACTCGATATAATCCGATATAGTTGCGATAAACTAATAAAGCTAAGATTGACCGATAATCGATTTCCTTGAGAGGCAAACAAGTGAGCGCCACAATATTCCATAACCCGTTTCGTCCCACTGCCGGCGCTGAGCCTCCGCGCATAATTGGTCGTGATGATATTGCCCTTGAGTTTACCGAGAGTTTGAATTCGGGAATTGGTGCACCTGCGAGGCTCATGCGCGTTGCCGGGCCAAGGGGTTCCGGAAAAACTGTTTTGCTCTGTGATCTTAGAGATCGTGCACGAGAGCTTGGCTGGAAGACGGCTATTGTTTCTGCTGGTCCCAACCTATTGCTGGACCTGAAGGATCAGATTGCAGAATCCTCCCTTGCGACCAATGCTTCAGTCGGCGTAAATGCCGGCTTTGTTTCCGCTAAATTCGACGTTGTGCCAAAAGAGTCGAGTCTTAGAAAGTTGCTTGGCTCGGCCGCAAAGTCTTCCAAGGGCCTGTTTATTGCAATAGATGAGGTGCAGGATGCCCCGATTGACGATATGCGCGCTATTGCTTCTGCTGTGCAGCTTCTAATAGGGGAGAAAGTCGATATTGCTCTCGCATTTGCCGGATTGCCCGCTGGTGTTATGGATCTTATTAACGGCAAGGCACTTACATTCTTGCGTCGTGCCCTCCCCGAAGATCTGGCGCCTATCAACCAGGTGGAGGTAGCGCTCTCTATGGGCGATAGCTTTATAGCGACTGGTTTGACCATAGAGGACGATCTGCTGTCGAGAGCCGCTAAGGCCACGAAGGGCTATGCCTATTTGGTGCAACTGGTCGGTTACTCCATTTGGCAGCGCGCCAACTTGCATCGTGTCAAAAGTGCCAACGTGAGCGAGCGCGATGTTATCGAAGGCATTGCGCTGGCAGAGGCTCGTTTTCACGATGTTGTTCACGAGCCCGCGATTTCTGGACTTGGACTCAACGATATCAAATATCTTTTGGCCATGTGCGAGGATAAGCAGCAGTCCAAATCATCTGAGATTGCTAAACGTATGGGTAAAAAGACCAATGAGGTCAGCTCTATTAGGGCTAAGCTGCTACAAAGAGAGGTTATTCAGGCTCCACAGAGGGGCTACGTGCAGTTTGCCGTGCCGGACCTAGATATCTATCTGCGAGAGAATGCCGCGGAGATTCTCGAGCGGTTCTAAATCAAGGCATGAATAGCCGCCGGTTAACTGCCTTTTTCGACTTGGCTCGCGTCCCCCCCCCGCGCGAGGACGTGCCCAAAGCGGCAATACTGATTGATTACGGAAGGGCATCTCAGGGTGCAATCGATATACTATTTGTCCAAATGAAAGGAAACCCATGCAGCTATCTGAGCAGCTTCTGCACACGACGATTCGCATCGAAGCTTCGTTGGCCTCGGGAGGTTGCTCAGTTGGAACGGGTTTCTTTTTCAAGTTCTGCGACGACGGAAAGACCTATGTGCCGGCAATCGTGACCAACAGGCACGTGGTCGAGGGCGCGTACGAGTATCGCGTCATCTTTTCGAGATCTGACGAGAACGGAAACCTGCTCAATATAAACGAGCAACTTACCATGCGGGGCTCCGAGAGCGACTGGATCGCACACCCTGACGAAAGTGTTGACCTGTGCGTCTTACCCATCGGTCCCGCACTGAATGGTTTTATCCGGGCGGGGAAGCATCTGCTTACCATACCGCTCAGCTTGGAGCTTCTGCCGACGGATAAGCAGATTCAAGACATGGGCTGTATGGACGAGGTGACCATGGTCGGATACCCCAACGGCATTTGGGATGAGGCCAACAACCTGCCGATCGTCCGTCGGGGTATCACGGCGACGCCCTATAGGTACGACTATCAGGGGCAGAAAGAGTTCCTGGTTGACATGGCGTGCTACCCGGGATCGAGCGGTTCCCCGGTCTTTCTCTACAACGAGGGTACTTATTTGGAGAACGATGCTGTGGTCATGGGCAAGAGGCTCTATCTACTTGGCATCCTTCGGGCTGTGCCCATCAGAACTCTTCTCGGAGACATCACCGTATCCACGATTGCCCACGTGAGCGTTCAGGACATGTTGAATCTCGGCATCGTCATCAAATCCGAGCGTCTGAGGGACTTCGATCCCATCGTGAGGGAACGCTTGAGCGTTTCTGGAAATTAGTATTTATTTGGCTCGCCCGCTCTGATGCCGCCCCCGCACAGCTGGTCGGCCTCGGCGTCCATCACCGCGTTCACGACCTGCTCGGCGAGGCGCCTGAGCAGCTCCTGCATGTCGATGGCGCCGTCGTCGAAACGGGGCATGGCGAGCATG
>UROA01000056.1 GCA_900549355.1 uncultured Collinsella sp.
CCGCTGCGGGGCTGGACAAAGCCGGCGTAGCCGTCAGGCAGGGCGATAGCTAGGCCCGTGGAGACCAGACGACGCTCAAAGGGCTTCAGATTGCAATCCTCGTTGGAACGCAGGTCCAGGCCGGCATCCGTAGGATGAGCGTATTTGGGAAGCTCGACCGTGGGGTCGAGACGTTTAATGTTAACGGTAATGTTGGACATGAAATCACCTTAGCTTGTCGAGCTCTTGCAGAAACTCATCGACGTCTTTGAAATCGCGATAGACCGAGGCAAAGCGGATGTAGGCCACTTTATCGATCTTGGCCAACCGCTTAAGAACCATATCGCCCAACTCATGAGACGTAACGGCCGTGAGCGTACGGGAGCGAAGCTCGACCTCAATATCGTCAATGATCTCGTTGAGCTTTTTAGTGTCGATATCACGCTTAATCGTGGCGCACATCAAACCGACCAGCAACTTATTGCGATCGAACCGTTGCTTGGTTCCGTCTGACTTAATGACCTCAATAGGGTCTTCACAACGCTCAAAAGTCGTAAAGCGATAATTGCACGAGCAGCATTCGCGACGACGTTTGATGGTGTTATTAGATTCCTGCATGCGGGAATCAACAACGCGGGTATGGGCCTTGCCGCATTTAGGACAGCGCATGGTACCTCCTCTAAAACGATTACAAGGGTACCATGCGACAGTACTGAAATCTTAGGAACGTGTGGGAACTTTAAGATGCGCACCGACATCGAGCGAGCCATGCTCCAGGTGATTGACGTTGCGGATCATATCAGAGGTCTCCTGCGTGGAAAGACCCTCAATCGGATGCTCCTGGGCTAGCGACCACAAGGAATCGCCAGACTGAACACGGACGGTCTCGTAGGTAACGTTGGATACCGACTCGGCATATGCGGCGTGACGAGCGCTGAAGATCGAGGTGGCAAGTACAAAGAAGAGCGTGAGCGCAACGGCCAGGGCGACAATCGTCGAAGCCTTTAGGGCAACGGGGGCCGAAGTCGTGGCGACGCACTGGCTGCGGACGGGCTTGCCAGGCAGTGTTTGGAAACCAGAGCGGCCGCCTTTAACAACCGTGAAAGCCGGCGCCGCAGGCGTCTCGAGCTTAAGGGCAAGGTTACCCTGGACCATATCCGTTGCGTTCATCATGTTCTCCTCTCGCGTGTTTTGCTGAGAACAGTTTTATCAAGCCGCGCGGACAAAAATGTCTAGCGCGAGAACGAATGTTCGGTTATTATTATCTTCGAACAGTTGTTCCTGTCAAGCAATAATCGAACATTTGTTTGACATTGGCAGAGAGGATCCCCTGATGGCTCGCAAAATTACCAAGCGTCAGCAGCAGATTTACGACTTCATCAAGGAATATCAGCAGGAGAAGGGCTATCCGCCCAGTGTGCGCGAGATGGCATCGGCCGTAGGCCTCTCCTCCCCCAGCACGGTGCATGCTCATCTCTCTGCCCTGGAGGCTCGAGGACTGCTCAAGCGCGATGCCACCAAGCCTCGCGCCCTAGAGCTCTTTGATGAGGACGGATCCTCTGTCTCGATTTCCAAATCCGATGAACCCACGGCACCCCGCGGAACGGTCTCGCTGCCGCTCGTCGGTCGCGTCGCGGCTGGGATTCCCATTCTGGCCGAACAAAATATCGAGGACACCTTTACCATCCCGACCGAAATCGCCACAGACCAGGGCTCCTTTATCCTTGAAGTGCACGGCAGCTCAATGATCAATGTCGGCATCTACAACGGTGACTACATTATCGTTCGCGAGCAAAAGAGCGCGATGAACGGCGAAATCGTCGTGGCCATGATCGATGGCTCGGCGACTGTCAAGACGTTCTACAAGGAGCAGGGGCGCGTGCGCTTGCAGCCCGAGAACGACACCATGGAGCCCATCTATGCGACGAACCCCGTTATTTTGGGTAAGGTTGTCGGGTTAATGCGCCGGTTCTCGTAATGCAAAAACGCATCACCATATTTGATACCGTCCGCGGGTTTACGATGCTGTCGATGGCAGGTTTTCACGCCTGCTACGATTTGGCCTACCTATATGGATGGGAAATGCCATGGTTTACCGAAACGGTTTTCCAGGATATCTGGCGCGCAAGTATCAGCTGGGTATTTTTGTTTATCGCCGGTTGGATGTGCACTCTCTCGCGTAATAACGTTAAGCGCGCCCTCAAATACGCGGCCGCAGCCTTGATCGTATGGATTGCAACTACACTGGTATCAGTCGACGATTCAGTAAACTTTGGCATCATTTATTGCATGGCGGCGTGCACCGCGGTGGTTGCACTCACCCGTCCGTTACTTCAAAAAATACCGGGTTCGTGGGGCATCGCAGCGTGCCTTGTTCTTTTTGCCCTAACCTGGGGCATTCCAAAAGCGGTCTACCCACTCCCCTACCTGGCATGGCTTGGATTCCCGGGCCCGGGTTTTGTTTCGGGAGACTACTATCCGCTCATTCCGTTTGTCTTTATGTACCTTACCGGCTTCTTTACTGCCCAGGCAGCACAAGCATCAAGCCTCGAAGCGCCAGCATGGGCATACGCCAACCCCATCCCGGCGCTCGCGGTCCTCGGACGGCATGCCTTACCGTTCTACCTGCTCCATCAGCCTGTCATTCTAGGCGTGCTAGAGCTCGCCTATTCCGTACGATAGCGCTCGAGACGCGGCGCGATTCGGGCCGGCAACTTTGCCACAATGCGAACGCCGTCCTCGAGATATTCCTCATGCAGAAGGGTTCCCTGCTCATGCACCAGCGTGATGAAGGCGCCCTCGCGATACGGGATATCAGCGGAGAGCAACACATCGGTGGCAGCCGCCTCACGAGCAATTCGGTCGACGAGATCGTCGAGCCCCTCGCCTGTCTGGGCCGAGAACAACACGGCCTCGGGATAGCGACGACGGAAACTCAATCGATCGACGCTATCGAGTAGGTCGATTTTATTGAACACCGTAAGCGTCAAACGCTCACCGGCACCGATCTCGTCAAGAACGCGATCGACTGCCTCGAGCTGGCGCTCGTAGTCCTCGTCAGAGGCATCCACAACTTTAAGGATCAGGTCGGCACCAAGGACCTCGGACAGTGTGGACTTAAAGGCATCAACGAGACCATGCGGTAGCTTTTGAATAAAGCCAACCGTATCGGTAATGGTCATACCACGACCGCCGGGCAAGCGATACGAGCGCGTAGTCGGATCGAGCGTGGCAAATAATTTGTCCTGTGAAAGCACTGTAGACCCGGTCAGGCGATTGAGCAACGCCGACTTACCGGCATTGGTATAACCGGCTAAGGCAACGCGAAACGCCGGCGACTCGATACGACTCTTTGACTGGACATCTCGGCGCTGTTCAACCTGCTTAAGCTCGCGACGAAGCGCGGCAATCTTGTTGCGAATCAAACGTCGGTCAACCTCGAGCTGGCTTTCGCCCTGGCCAAAGCGCGAACCAATGCCACCGCGTGTCTGCTCTTTAGCAAGATGACTCCACATACCGCGCAAGCGAGGCAACAGATACTGCAATTGGGCTAGCTGCACCTGCAGGCGGCCCTCACGGGTCTGAGCGTGCAGGCCAAAGATATCGAGAATCAACGCCGTGCGGTCGATAATCTTAACCGGTTCGCCCACGGCTTTCTCAAGATAAGACTGCTGCGAGGGCGTTAAATCGTCGTCGAAGATAACAACATCGACATCCATACGATGCACGAGCCCGCAAAGCTCCTCAACCTTACCGGAGCCGATAAACGATTTTGGATATGGCTTAACCAGACGCTGCGACAACCGCGCCCCGCACGGGGCCCCAGCCGTATGGGCCAGGCGCTCAAGCTCGTCAAGCGAACGATCGAGCGGCCAGGCGTTATCGCGCCACTCAACTCCGACAAGAACGGCACGTTCGGGCTCAGGCGCCGTAGGGACGAGGGGAAACCGAGCCATTAGGCCGCCTCAATACGATGAAGGATATCCTCAACGACCTCATCGATCGTAAACTCATCCATATCGAACCACACGATGCGGTCATCGCGTTTAAACCACGAAAGCTGACGCTTGGCATAGCGGCGCGAGCGCATCTTGATGAGTTCGCGAGCCTCATCCATAGACATCACGCCGTCAAAGGCATCGATAATCTCTTTATAGCCAATCGCTTGCATCGAAGTCAGGGCATCTCCCAGCCCCTGGTCCATAAGACCACGAACCTCATCAACAAGACCCTGCTCAAACATCAGATCAACGCGAAGGTTAATGCGCTCGTAAAGCGCCTCGCGATTACGCATCAATCCAAACCACAGAGCGTGATAATGCTCGCGCGGAACACTGAACTGCGACTTTTGCTGCGCGTAGGACACACCATCATCGTGCATTTCGAGCGCGCGAATCACGCGGCGAACATTATGGGGGTGGATGACCGCAGCGGACTCGGGGTCACGCTCGGCAAGCAGCGCATGCAGCGCTTCCTTGCCAATGCGTTCGGCAAGCTCCTGATAGCCCGCGCGGCGATCGTCCTCAAGCTCGCCCGAGGGAAAATCCATCTCATCCAGGGCGGCCTTGAGATACAAGCCTGTACCCCCGCAAAACACCGGTAGGCGGCCCTCGCCCAGCAAGCGCTCAACATGCACACGAGCGTCTGCCTGATACAGCGCTGCAGAATATGCAACACCGGGTTCAACAATATCGACCAGGCGCAGGGGCACACAACATTCCTCAGGCGCCATCTTTGCCGTGCCGATATCCATACCTCGATAGATTTGCATCGCATCACACGACAGCACTTCGGACGAAAGGCGAGCCGCCAAACGATCTGCGACATCACTTTTACCAACCGCCGTCGGACCGACAATCGCAACGGCGGAAAGACCTGCCCCGGGAGAAATCATTAGCGCGGCTCGCCCACAACGGATCCGGACAGATACCACGTCTTGGCAACGTCAACGTCAACATCGACAATCTTGCCAATCAGCTGATCGATGCTGTAGCCCGCGGGAATCGGTGCATGAACGGTCTGATTCTTAGGACTCTTGCCCAGCAGCACCGCGTCATTCTTTTTGCTCGTACCCTCAATAAGCGCCGGCACAACGGTATGGAGCTCACCTTGGTTATACTCGTGCGCCGTGGTCTCGATAACCTTCACCAGACGGTTGAATCGCTCAAGAATCACCTCATGCGGCGTGGGATCGTCAATCTCGGCTGCCGGAGTACCGGCGCGCTTGGAATAGATAAACGTATAGGCCTGAGCGTAACGGACCGTCTCGGCAAGCGAGAGCGTCTGCTCAAAGTCTTCCTCGGTCTCGCCGGGGAAGCCCACGATGATATCGGTCGAAAGCGCGATATTGGGCATGCGATTGCGGATGCGATCGACGAGCCCCAGATAATCCTCGCGCGTATAGCGACGATTCATCTCTTTAAGGATGCGCGTCGAGCCCGACTGAACTGCCAGGTGTAGCTGCGGCATGACGGCAGGCGTCTCGGCCATAGCGTCGATAGTCTCGGGCAGCAGGTCTTTGGGGTGCGAGGAAGTAAAGAAGATGCGCTCCACACCCGTATCGCCCACGGCACGCAACAGGTCGGCAAAGCGCGGCTTGCCAAACAGATCGCGACCATAGGAGTTGACGTTTTGACCCAGAAGCGTGATCTCGCGCACGCCCTGGCGTACCAGACCGGTCACCTCGTCGACAATCTCATCGAAAGGACGGCTTTTTTCGCGACCGCGCACATACGGCACGATGCAATAGGTGCAGAAGTTATTACAGCCCGTCATAATGGGAACCCAGGCGTGATACTGCGTCTCACGATGCCACGGCATGCTCATCGCATCCGTGTCCTCGTGCTCATTGGTGCGAATATGGCGCTTGCCGTCCAAGAATGCCTCGGCAATGAGCTCGGCCATATGCGCGATGGAATGCGTGCCAAAGATAACATTGACGTTATCGACATTGGTGAGCAGACCCTCGCCGTCACGCTGCGCGATGCAGCCGCCCACGGCGACCACGCGCTTACCCGAGGGCGAAGGCGGGAGGCTCTTACAAGAGTTGCACTGACCGTACAGACGGGTGTCAGCGGCCTCACGAACGCAGCACGTCATGAACACGACAATGTCAGCATGCTCCGGATCGAGCGCCATGAGGCAGCCATATGAGTCGAGCAGACCACTCACGCGCTCGGAGTCGTGCTGATTCATCTGGCAGCCAAAGGTGCGGATAAAGTAGGTTTTACCGGCAAGAATATCGCGTACGGAACCCTGGTCCATGTGTATAAGTCCTAACGAGGTGGAATAAGCGGGATCAAAGAGGGCGGGCAAAGAGCAAACACGCTATGCCACTGGCTTAACGTCGTCCATCACAACGTTATCCATGGCAGCTCGATTAATCTGATGAACGTAAATAGAAAGACGGATGGCCGTGCGCGACTCCCCGTTGATGAGGATGTCGGAGAACACCGGCGCGCAGGAAATATCAAACCCGGTCGGAATCAAAAAGCCTCGTGCAATGGCCACAGCCTTAATGGCCTGGTTGACGGCACCTGCGCCGACACACTGAATATTGACGGGAACACCATCTTTGACCATGCCGGCAATGGCGCCGGCAACGGACGCGGGCGATGATTTGCTTGATACCTTCAGGCAATCCATGAAGAAACTCCTGCGTTTAAAAGTACGTTTTAACTGCAATAACTGTATCGTACCGAACGGACTCGGTAAAGATGCTATTCCTCTTTGGCAAGATCGAACGTCACAGTGATGCGATCACGCGAAACACGAATCTTGGGGTCGCCGCAAAGGTTGAGATAGTACCGCGATGCAAGATCGTTAAAGTCGCGCTCCACGGCTCGCGAGAACTGCGCCATGTCGTCCTTGGCGATACGCAGCCCGCGACGATCTTTGGCCAGATCAACCGGAGCAGACGCATGCGTGGACGAATCGCGCTCGCGAAGCAGGCGTGCAGTCACACCGCGAACGGGCTTAATCTGGCCCGCCAAGATACGATGCGCCGTACGCTCGGACATCTCAAGGCCCAAACCCGAACAGATACGGATAAAGTCTTCCGCATCCGAAGCAAGACCCAGGCGATCGACCACAGGAAGCTCGGTTTCGTCATCGATAAACAAAAGACGAGAAGCATCGAGACGGCTTGAGGCCTGCGCATGCAGCGTCGCGGCGATCTCGGACGGTGACCCCAGATAGACATCACAGGCGCGCAGCTCCTCGAGGGCAAACTCGCAGGCGGCGCGAATGATGTTGTGAGGGCCACGGGCGCAAACATAGTGACCGTCCTCGTCCTTCACGGCCTGAGGCCAGCTGGACTGGTCGGCGCGCTCGCCGAGGCGGTCGGTTGCGACACTCACCCTAAAGACCGAGCCAAGGTCAACATCCGAAGCGACAACGCGTGCCTCGTCGGTGTTCTGCTTAATCGAGAACAAAGCCATGCCTCGACCGTGAACGCCCCAACGATCCATCTTCATGCTCTCGAGCTTGGAGGTAACGCGGGCATCGAAGATGCGCTCCTGCATATCCTGCGGCACGCCCGAGCCGTTATCCAGAAAGACGAGCGTACGGACGCCATCATCCTTGGTCGTGGCGAGATAGACCTTGTCGGCACCGGCATCACGCGCGTTGCGCAGCATTTCGATGACAATATCCTCGACATGCTGGATGTCGTGCTTTGCCTGGCGCCGCTCGGCCTCCGAAACGCGGAGGCGGACATACCCCTCGCCAAGGTTCTCCTCGACGCGAAGGTTGCCCTCCCCCGACATCGACGCGATAAATGAGATGAGCTCGTTCGCGTCGTTCATGTTATTTAGCGATATCGACAGCGCGACTCTCGCGAATCACGACGACGCGCACCTGACCGGGATACTCCATCTCTTCCTCGATCTGATGGGCGATATCGTGAGCCAGGACCGTGGACTGGGCATCGGAGATCTTGTCCGGCTGAACCATGACGTGGACCTCGCGACCAGCCTGCATGGCATAGGTACGCTCGACGCCGTCATGGGAGTTGGCAATCTCCTCGAGCTTCTCAAGACGCTTGATGTAGTTCTCGGCAGACTCGCGACGGGCACCGGGGCGAGAAGCAGAGACGGCATCAGCGGCCTGTACCAGGACATCGAGCACCGTGTTGGGGTCAACATCGGCGTGGTGAGCCTCGATAGCGTGGACGATAACGGGCTTCTCGCCATAACGGCGGGCAAGCTCGGCGCCGATGACGGCATGCGGGCCCTCGACGTCGTGGTCGATTGCCTTGCCCAGGTCATGAAGCAGGCCGGCGCGCTTGGCGGTCACAACGTCCAGGCCAAGCTCGGAAGCCATCACGCCGCAGAGATCAGAGACCTCGAGGGAGTGCTGAAGCACGTTCTGACCAAACGAGGTACGGTAGCGCAAGGCACCAAGGGTCTTGACGATCTCGGGGTGCAGGTCGTGGATGCCGGTATCGAAGGCAGCCTGCTCGCCAGCCTCGCGCACGCGCTGCTGAACCAGGTCGGCAGCCTTGTGATACATCTCCTCGATGCGGGCAGGGTGAATGCGGCCGTCGGCGATGAGGTTCTCGAGGGCGACACGGGCGGTCTCACGACGGACCGGGTCGAAGCTCGAAAGAACGACGGTCTCGGGCGTGTCGTCGATCACGAGGTTGACGCCGGAAACCTGCTCGAAGGTGCGGATGTTGCGACCCTCGCGACCGATGATACGGCCCTTGAGGTCATCAGAGGGAATGTGCACGGAGGTAACGGTGACCTCGGCAGTGTGGTCGGCAGCGCAGCGCTGAATCGCCAGGGACAGAATCTCCTGGGCGGTCTTGTGGCACTCGGCGCGAACCTGCTGCTCGGACTCGCGAATAATCGTGGCGGCCTCGTGGGTGACCTCGCCGCGAACCTTGTCGAGAAGCTCCTTGTGAGCGTCCTCGCGGGTCAGGTCGGCGATGCGCTCGAGCTCCGAGGTCTGCTTGGCGCAGAGCTCCTCAAGTTCGCGGGAGCGCTTCTCGACCTGGCCAGCCTGGCTGGACAGCTGATGCTCACGCTTGTCGAGGGCATCGTTGCGGCGATCGAGAGACTCCTCGCGCTGCATCACGCGGTTCTCGAGCGTACGAATCTCGCTCTTACGCTGCTTGTCCTCGGCCTCGGCAGCCTGCTTGTTCTTGATAATCTCTTCCTTGGCCTCAAGCAGAGCCTCTTTTTTGAGGGTCTCGGCCTGACGCTTTGCATCACCGATGAGGGACTCAGCCTGTGCGTGAGCCGACTGGATCTTTTCGTCGGCCTCGTGAAGACTACCCTGCTTGGCGGTGCGCATGTAGGCAATGGCGGCGATGGCACCCAAAACGATGCCAACGAGCGCTGCGATGATAGGCATGCTCACTCCTTTTTATGGATTCGTTACACAACAAAGCGAACCGTCCTTACGAACGGCTCGCGACATTTGAGTAATATGGGCGCAGCTTATGCGGGTCGGATACAGATAAACATATAAACAAACTCATCAAAGATGAGCACATATCACAAAGCAAATGACAGTATTTATCGTACGTTGAACCGCAACAACTGTCAAATAAATGGACCCGGTACGGCGACTAAAACGCGGTGAACGGCGGGTACGCAAAACACATGTGTCTAAACTGCACATTCCTCACGTTCGGCATCGAGACGCGCCTTAACGGCATCGGCGGCGATGTGGTACGAAAAGCCCTTGCCCATCAAAAACCGGACGAGCTTTTCGAATCCACGTGTCTCGGGAACACGACGCTTCGCGAGTAGAGCCGATGCGCGAGCCAAGTCGTCATCCGCGGCAAAATAATTCTCGGGATAGCCGGGGATATCATCGAGTACGACATGGCGGCGCTTGAGCTCGGCCTCAATCTTGCGCTGTCCCCAGCCGCGTCGTTTGCGTTCCTCGATAAAGTACGAGCAAAAGCGGTTCTCATCTAAAAAGCGATACTCAGTGGCACGCTGGACGGCAAAATCAATTGCGGGCTGGCGAAATCCGTAACGAGCCAGCTTGTCACGGACCACACCCGTGGCATGGTCGCGGCGCGACAGCATCTCGGTCACCATGGTAAGCGCGCATTTACGCTCAATGAGCTGTACCGCTTCGCGAAACTCATCCCAATCGCAGGGAAGATCGGGGCGATTTTTAAGAAACAGGCGCGCAACACGAACAGGAATCAAGATGGATCGTTCAAAACCACCCTCGAGCTCGCAGTCGATATGTGCACAAGGCTTTTTTGATGCATACCCACTCGAGAACGAGGAGGTCGCCTTCTTATCGGGAAAGACGACCGTGGCCTCGGTCACCGTATACGACATGAGGGCATCCGCTACTCGTCGTCATCATCGAGCATCGCGGAGCCATCGATGGCGTAAAGCTCATCGAACTCCTCAGTTTCGGGCTGATCGGTCAGCTCGACCTCGGACGGAGCATCGTCATCGAATTCAAGGCCGCAGGCGAGGCGAACCTTATGCTCGATCTCGTCAGCACAATCGGGGTGTTCGCGCAGGAAGGCCTTAGCGGCCTCGCGGCCATTACCGAGCTTGTCCTCACCGTAAGCAAACCAAGAGCCCATCTTTTTGCAGATACCGCACTCAACGGCCATGTCCAGAATCGAGCCCTCCTTAGAGATGCCCGTGCCGTACATGATGTCGAACTCAGCCGAGCGGAACGGAGCGGCGACCTTGTTCTTAACAACCTTGGCACGCACACGATTGCCGATGACCTCGTCCTTGAGCTTAATGCTGTCAATGCGGCGAATATCGATACGCACCGACGAGAAGAACTTGAGGGCGCGGCCGCCCGTCGTAGTCTCGGGGTTGCCGAACATGACGCCGATCTTCTCGCGCAGCTGGTTAATGAAGATACAGGTCGTTTTAGATTTGGCGAGCGAGCCGGCGAGCTTACGGAGCGCCTGGCTCATCAGACGGGCTTGAAGGCCGACCGTAGTATCACCGATCTCGCCCTCGATCTCGGCACGCGGAGTCAAAGCGGCGACAGAGTCGACGACGATGGCGTCGATGGCGCCAGAGCGCACGAGCATGTCGACGATCTCGAGCGCCTGCTCGCCCGTATCGGGCTGGGAAATGAGGACCTCATCGATGTCCACGCCGATACGCGCGGCATACGTTGGGTCGAGCGCGTGCTCGGCATCAATAAATGCCACGACGCCGCCCATAGCCTGGGCCTCTGCCAAAATCTCGAGCGAAAGCGTTGTCTTACCGGAGGACTCGGGACCGTAAATCTCAACGATACGGCCGCGCGGCACACCGCCGATGCCCAGAGCGGCATCGAGGGCCAGAGCGCCCGTGGGAATGGCCTCGACCTCGAGCTCGGGACCACCGTCGCCGTACCTCATGATGGAACCCTGGCCGAATTTCTTCTCGATCTCGGCCTTGGTGGTGGCGATCATCTCATCGCGCTCTTTACCCGTCGTGCGAGCATGAACGGTACGTACGGGACCTGAATTCTTGGCCATGAATAGCCCTCCTCTTAACAACCTGCATCGATAATAAACGAACGGCTGTTCGTGGTCAACTGTTCAGATAAATCATATGCAGCCGACCTTTCCAAAACCCAACCAAACGCTGACCAAACACTGACCAAAAACTTGACCGCAGGCGAACCAAGCAAGGCAAGACAAACATGAATACGCCAACTACCTGCACAAAGAGCAAATTCGCCAGAGGTCCCTATCTCCACAATTAAGGGGCCCGGAGGCCCCTTAAAACACGTCTATTCCATAGAATCGAGCACGTAGACAATGCGGCCCAGTGCCTCCGCGACCGCATGGGCACGAACACACGAACGATCGCCCTCATAGTGACAACGAATGGAGTCCACGACCGGCACTCCCCCATCGGCTGAGCGATACGCCCAGCCGATATAAAAGGTTCCAGCCGGATCGTCCTCGGTGCCTCCACCGGGGCCGGCATAGCCCGTCGCGCTCACGGCAATATCGCTCTGGTACAGCTCCAGCGAACCGGAAGCCATCTCGCGCACCGTCTGATACGACACCGCGGTATGGCGGTCTCTTTTCGGT
>UROA01000057.1 GCA_900549355.1 uncultured Collinsella sp.
TGTGGGAGGACCTCCACCACAGGGACCCGTACCCGTTCTGGCTGGATTAATGGATGGAAACGGATGTTCTATCGGGACACACATTTTGTCCTATAAGCCGATAAATCTCATTTTGGTTTTGTGTGCTGTGCGAAAGTTTGGGTAGTATAGCTATTCAATGCGGCGGACTGCCGCGTGTTAACCGCTACGTACCGGAGGTGTTCCATGGTTCGTGTCGACATAGAGACCATCGTCATGGCCGCCGGTCCCGTGCCATCGCTTATCGTGCTTCGCGAGCGCTGCAGCAAATCGGACTCGCCCGCGCCGCTGCGTTCCCTTTCCATTCAGACTGGTTCGTTTGAAGCTGCTGCCATCAGCCGCGGCATCGATAGTGGTCGCGCCGAGCGCCCGATTACCCATGACCTGTTGCTCGATACTGTTGGCGCCCTGGGTGCCAAGCTCGAACGCATCGAAATCGTTCGCGCCGAGCCGCCCGTGTTTTACGCGACGGTTGTCGTGTTGGCCGATGGCGACGAGCATAAGATCGATGCGCGTCCGAGCGACGCCATCGCCCTCGCCGTACGCAGTAATGCCCCCATGTTCGTTGAAGACGACATCATGAATCGCCTGGGCACCGTTTCTGCCCATGCCGAGGAAGTCGACGACGAGCAAGAGTTCGAGAAGTTCGACGAGTTCGTCCATACGCTCTCCCCCGATGACTTCTAAATGCGGGGCGTCCAGGCTGCGGAGCGTTCGCTGATGGCCGGCGGTATGTCGGCTGAGGCGGCTGCGATCGCCCGCGAGGCCCAGATGCGCTCGGAGGCTTCTGAGGCGGCTCGCATTGCCTATGTGACGCAGGCCCGCACGCTTCGCGAGCGCCGCGGCTCGTTTATCAAGATGGTTGTCGTCTCCGTCCTTGTCGCGGCAATCTGCTCGCGCCTTCGTGGTACAGTTGGTGCGCTTGGGTTTTCGATCTCTACGGGCCTTGTGATCTGGGGTGTGGTCGATGCGGTAATGCTGACCAGTCAGATCAAGGTGCTCGACAAGCGCGCAGCGGACATGATGCGCGCCCGCGACGCTGCCGCCAGGATCGCCGCCGAGGCACAAGAACTGTAACGACGCCAGACTCGATGGGAAGGTCTAAAGATGGCACAGGATATGCAGGACGCCGGTAACGTCTCCGCCGAGCTCGACGCCATGGTGTGCGATCTGATCGGCGCGTTCTTGGACGACCTTGCCGCCGGTGAAAACCCTGGCGTGGTCGTGGCAATTGAGGACGCCGCTTCCAACCGTTATCTGGCGGCGCTCGATGAGGATGGCGAAGAGGCGTGCCTCGAGGCGGCCACCAACTTTATCTCCGAGCACAAGATGGGTCTTAAGGACGAGGGCCTAGGCCGTATCGCTCGCTATGCCATCGGCTACACCGGCTGCGTCGAGATTGACGGCGGCTATCACGATGCTCTGCTCGTGAGCTTCTTCGAAACCACGCTCGAGAGTGGTTTTTCGGCATATGTGCTGTATGAGGGCATGGGCGCCGGCGATGGTTTTATGTGGAGCGACCCTGAACCTGCAGGTGAGGAAACCCCTCTCATCTAAAATCGCTAAAATAAACGAGTTTTCGGTAAAAGGCTCAATATTCCCGCTGAGCGTTGTATCGCTGGGCGGGCCGCATACGCGTGCCGGTTGTATATAGATAGAAGATAGGGGAACTACATGCGCGTAGACAATCTGAGGAACATCGCCATCATCGCTCACGTCGACCACGGCAAGACGACGATGGTCGACAAGCTCCTGCGTGCCACGGACGCCTTCCGTGCCAACCAGCAGGTCGAGGACCGCGTCCTGGATTCCAACGACCAGGAGCGCGAGCGCGGCATTACGATTCTCGCCAAGAACATCTCTATCGAGTACAAGGACGTCAAAATCAACGTCATCGACACCCCGGGCCACGCCGACTTTGGCGGCGAGGTCGAGCGCGTGCTGCGTATGGCCGACGGCGCCCTGCTGCTGGTCGACGCCTTTGAGGGCCCCATGCCCCAGACCCGCTTCGTGCTGCGTCACGCTATCGACACCGGCCTTAAGGTCATGATCGTCATCAACAAGATCGACCGTCCGGGTGCCAACCCCGAGAAGGCCTACAACGACTGCCTCGACCTTATGGCCGACCTGGGCGCTACCGACGACCAGCTTGAGTTCGCCATGGAGCACGTGGTCTACGCCAGCGCCATGAATGGCTTTGCCCGCCTTGACCCCAACGACGGCAACATGGACATGTATCCGCTGCTCGATATGATCATCGACGACATGCCCGCGCCCGAGGTTGACGAGAACGCCCCGCTGGCCATGCAGTGCGTGACCATCGACCACTCCAACTTCGTTGGCCGTATCGGCATCGGTCGCGTGTATTCCGGCGCCATCCATCAGGGCGACCAGATTCTGGTTGTGAAGAACGACGGCTCCAGCGCCACCGCTACCGTCAAGCAGCTCTTTACCTTCGACTACCTGGGCCGCACCGAGTGCCAGGAAGTCGGCGCCGGCGATATCGCCGCTGTCGTGGGCATTGACCGCACCGATATCGGCGATGTTTACACCGACCCCGAGAACCCCGTCGAGCTCGAGCCCATCGAGATCGACCCGCCGACCCTGTCCATCGTCTTCGAGGCTTCGACCTCCCCGCTCGTCGGTCGCGACGGCGACATCGTGGGTGCCCGTCAGCTCAAGGAGCGCCTGTTCAACGAGGCCGAGAACAACGTGACCATGAAGATCGAGGAGCTCGAGGATAAGAGCGGCGTCGAGGTCTCAGGTCGCGGCATTCTGCACCTGTCCGTCCTGATGGAGTCCATGCGCCGCGAGGGCTTTGAGTTCCAGGTCGGCCGTCCCCGCGTCCTGTTTAAGAAGGACGAGAACGGCAACAAGATGGAGCCTGTCGAGCAGGCCGTCGTCGAGTGCCCGGACGAGTACTCAGGCAAGGTCGTTGAGGTCTTCGGCACCTCCGGCGGCATCATGACGAGCATGGATACCTCGGGCATCGTGACGCACCTCGAGTTTAAGATCCCGACCCGCGGCATCATGGGCCTTAAGAATCGCATCATGAACGTCACCCACGGCGAGGGCGTGTTCTACCACACCTTCCTGGAGTACGGTCCCTACGCCGGCGAGATCGGTAACCGTCAGAACGGCGCAATGATCTCCATGACCACCGAGAAGGCCGTTGCCTATGCCCTGGGTACGCTGCAGGAGCGCGGCCAGCTTTTTGTTGAGCCGGGCACCGAGTGCTACGAGGGCATGATTGTGGGCGAGCGCAGCAAGGCTGGCGACATGGTCGTCAACATCGCCCGTACCAAGAACCTGGGCAACCAGCGTTCCTCGACCTCCGATATCTCCGTCCAGCTGGTGCCGCCCCGCACCTTCTCGCTGGAGGAGGCGCTGGAGTACATCGCCGACGACGAGCTGGTCGAGATTACTCCCAAGAACATCCGCCTGCGCAAGCGTCTGCTCAATGCCACCGACCGCAAGAAGGCCGCCGTCCGCGCCGGTCAGGTCAACAAATAAGCGCTGGGCTTTATAACGTCTAACAAGAAAGGGCGCCGACCGTAATGGTCGGCGCCCTTTTTGGTGCAAGGGGATTTAGCTGGTCTGCATTGCCACAAAGGTGCTTGGCCCCTTTGTGGCGGTTGGCGGCTAAGCGGTGGGGAGTTCTGGCGTGTTAGCCGACTGCTGCGGTTTGAGGTGGGCGTTGCGCCAGATGATTTGGATGATGTAGCCGAGTGCAAAGACGAAGGCCACGCCGCTGATGAAGTCGCCTACGAGGGGAAGCCCCGTGAGGGCGCCGGCGATCACGCCGCCGATGGCTGCCATGGCGTAGCGGTTTTGGCTGTGTCCGACCATGCGGGCGATCGCACACCCCGCAAAGGCACTCGACACCAGCGCGATGCCAATAACACCGCACATGAGGGCTCCGGCAAGCGACAGACCAGCGATAGAGATAATTAGCAGCAGGACGGCGGGGACGATAGCAATCGTGCCCAGAAGACCGCTCACCCACAGGGGCATGGGGCGCTGGTGGAGCATACCGGCGGCGCTGGCAGTCGCACGCGGAAAGACGAGCTCGAGCAGCAGAGCGACAAAGCAGGTCGAGAGTGCCGCGGCGACGATACCGCCGATGACATCGTTAACGGTGGAAGTATCCTCGTTCTCGGTGCGGTCGATCTTGAGTGCGCCGACCTCGGCTCCCGCGGCGCGCTCGGGGTCCTCGGAGACGTGCGCGTTCACGGTGCCGGTGATGTGGGCGTTCTTGCCCAGGATGAGCTTGTCGGCCCAAACCTCGACATCGCCCTCGACGGTGCCATCGATGGTCACCGTGTTGCCCGCAAGCGCTGCCGACTTGGTAGAGCCGCGCAGGGCAACCGTCTCGCCTATCGCGTAAAAACAGTTGGCGGTGCTGTCGGAATTGAGCACAACGTGCTGACTGACGACCGTGACGCTGCCATCAACCGTGGTCTTGGCGATATCGATAGTGCGTGCCGCCAAGCGGACGGCGCCGCCCACCGTGCAGTCGCGGATAGAGAGGGTATCGCCCGCGGCGATGATATCGCGGTCAATGGACGCATCGTCCAAGTTGAGGGCCTGGCCGGCCCAGTACAAGTCACCCTCGACGCCAGACGGATCGACGTCATTGTCGGTCGCAAGTACGTTTCCTGCGGTATCCGTGCCGGCGAACGACGCCGTGGGAAGCGCAGTGATCGCCAGTGCGATGAGCGCGAATGCCATAAGCAGGCAGCGACGCATTTTGTGTGACGGCGCCGCCGCGGTTTGATTGAGAGCCATGGTTGATCCTTTTGTTAGGTGTTCGGCATATACCTAACAGGGTACCCAACGCGTGGGCGCTCTAAAAGAACCTCTCGGTTGCATTTCGAAGGGTCGTGCCGTGCTGTCTACTTTTTACGGTGCAAAAAGCGTGCGATGTCTTCCTCGGTGGGGCTTTTGATGTCAAAGCGCAGCGAGAGCCAGCGCAGACCCATGGTCACGACAACGCATACGATCAGCGCGGCGACATTGCTCATGATGCCGCTCATAACGAGACACACGTAGCTTGTCGATCCGGCGATGGCGGCGATGGCGTAAAAGTTAGTACGTTGGAAAATGCCCGGAACCACGCCCATAAAGCCGTCGCGCAACATGCCGCCGCCCACCGCGGTAAAAAAGCCCATCATGATGCACACCGCCGGCGCAAAGCCGTAGACCAGCGCCTTGTCTGCGCCGGTTGCCGCATAAATACCCACCGAGATGATATCGAGCAGGGGAATGAGCTTTTCGGGCTTGTCGACGATTGCCGGGAAGATGTAGATGATGGCCGCGGTGGCGATGGAGAGCGGGAGCGCCATCGGTTGGTTGAGGATGTAGACGTTGCCCACCTGCAGCGTCATATCGCGCAAAAGACCGCCGCCCAGTCCACAGACCACGGCGAGCGCGACGGCGCCCACCAGGTCGAGTTTGTGCTCGCGTGCGACCAACACGCCCGAGATCGATGCCGCGACGACGGCGAACATCTCGAGCCAAAACGGGATGGCAACCATGGCATCCGAGGCGTGTGCGGTAACGATCATAGCGGCGGCAACGGGCAAGATGGGGTCCTTTGAGTTACGGGTTTAGACAATGCCCGTACATAGTACATGTTCGGCGCCGATTGCGACCCTATTGCTCGGCAAACGGTCGGGACTGGGTACGGTCATAGGTTCCATGTTTGGGGATCCGGGTTGATGCTGAACGCGATGGGGGCGTGGTCGAATAGGAGGGATGTCCAAATTTTGAGCTCCGCTCAAAATTTATCCGGTCGGCTTGCGCCGACCGCGCTGCGCTAAAAACGCGCCACGGGCGCGTTTTCTTTACGCTCCGGGCCCTGGCGGGTTCGAATCCCTCTTCCTCCGCCGTGTTTGCTTGTTGGGGACTCAAAACAAAAAAGCTCCCATTCTCGGGAGCTTTCTCAACCAAAATGGCGGAGGAGGAGGGATTCGAACCCTCGTGACCTTATACAGGCCAAACGGTTTTCGAGACCGCCGCATTCAACCACTCTGCCACCCCTCCGCGTGGGGTAAAAACAAAGCAGGCTCGAAGGCCTGCTTTGGAATTAACTGGCGGAGAGTCAGGGATTTGAACCCTGGAGACGCTTTTGACGCCTACACGATTTCCAATCGTGCTCCTTCGGCCACTCGGACAACTCTCCGTTAAATGCGAAAGTCAGTATACACGAGGAATCGCAAAGTGCAAACAGAAAAGTTGGCATTTTTTAAAACGCTCGGCCGCGCTTGGCGTTGCAGTGGGGTTTGAGGTGCCAAAAAAACGGCTTCCGACCAGCGTGGTTGATCAACTCAATTGTTCAAAAGGGGTATTCATAAGCGACTTGGCAATGAATATAAAAATCTTTGGGTGGTGTTGTGGACCACTGGTATGCATTTTGCGACCACAGCCTTGTGCCCGTTGACCTGTGGCTTGGCTCAGCTTGTCCCCACGGCACCGTATCTTGTCCACAGATCCGTCAAGCTTTTGGTCGGCATTTGGTTGGAATGCGCATGAAACGTCGTGCGAGTATGGGCATATGTGGAGGTCATGAGGTTGTAGCTGCATATTCTTGCAGCCTGGGAGGTTGAAAGATATTATTACCAAGTCTTTTCCTGCTTCAGGCGCACCTTCACGACCTGAAGCCACATTTGCCCAGAGGAGGTGACAATATGAAGGCTTATGAACTGCTGTTCTTTGTTGACCCGTCGCTCGACCCCGAGACTCGTCTCGCTGTTATGAAGCGTATCGATACCACGATCGCTGAGGGCGCTGGCAAGGTCGACTCCGTTGACGAGTGGGGCAAGCGCAAGCTCGCCTACGAGATCAACGACCTCACCGATGGTGACTACACCCTCATCAACTTCCACGCAGATCCTACCCAGATCGCCGAGCTTGATCGCGTCCTGCGCATCACCGACGCTGTGGTCCGCCACATGATCGTCCGTCGCGACGACCAGGAGTAAGACTGTCGTTTTGGACTGGGCTTGTGCCCCAAGAGGAAGTAGTGAGTTATGAGCATCAATCGAGTGAACATCACCGGTAACCTCACCCGCGATCCCGAGCTGCGAGCCACCGCCGGCGGAACCCAGGTTCTGTCCTTTGGCGTCGCCGTGAACGATCGTCGCCGCAACGCGCAGACTGGCGAGTGGGAGGACTATCCCAACTTTGTCGACTGCACCATGTTCGGCACCCGCGCCGAGGCCGTGAGTCGTTTCCTGGCAAAGGGAAACAAGGTCGCGATCGAGGGCAAGCTGCGCTACAGCTCTTGGGAGCGCGACGGCCAGCGCCGGAGCAAGCTTGAGGTCATCGTCGATGAGATCGAGTTTATGAGCTCCCGTGGTGGCCAGGGTGGCTACGATCAGGGCGGTTACGCCCCCGCAGCTCCCGCGCCCGCAGCACGTCCTGCCGCACCGGTGGCTACGCCGCCCGCGGTCGACGTCTACGATGAGGACATCCCGTTCTAAGGGTTGTTCACCTATTTTTGAGTGAGAGGCGGCTTCGGTTCGCCGAAGTTGCCAAACGAAAGGTATTTTGACATGGCTAATGATTTTTCTGCACGTCAGCCGCGTCGTAAGTACTGCCAGTTCTGCAAGGAGAACACTGAGTTCATCGACTATAAGGACACTCAGCTTCTCCGTAAGTACATGACCGACCGTGGCAAGATCAAGCCCCGTCGCGTCACTGGCGCTTGCACGCAGCATCAGCATGACATCGCCAACGCCATCAAGCGCGCCCGCGAGATGGCTCTCCTGCCGTACACCGTCCCCGTGGTTTCCTCTCGTGGCAACCGCGACCGCGGCTAAGAAGGGAGACGCATCATGAAGGTTATTCTTCTCGATGAGATCAAGGGCAAGGGCGGCGAGGGTGACGTCGTAGAGGTCGCTCAGGGTTACGCTGAGAACTTCCTGTTCCCCAAGAAGCTCGCTGTTGCCGCCACCAAGGGCAACCTCAAGCAGCTTGACGAGCGTCGCAACAACATCGCCAAGCGCGAGGCCGTCCGTCTGGCTACCGCCAACGAGACCAAGGCTGCCTTCGAGGGCAAGACGGTCACCGTTGACGTCAAGGTCGGCGACGAGGGCATCCTCTTTGGCTCCGTTACCGCCGCTATGATCGCTGACGCCATCAAGGCTCAGCTCGGTATGGACATCGACCGCAAGCGCGTCGAGCTCGGTAAGCCCATCAAGGTTGCCGGTGCCCACACCGTTGCCATCTCGCTGTACCGCGAGATCAAGGCCGAGGTTGTCGTTCTCGTCGGCGTTACCGCCGAGGAGCTCGCTGCCGAGGCTGAGGTCGAGGAGGCCGCTGAGGTCGCCGAGGCCGAGACCGCCGAGGTCGAGACTGAGGCTGCTGCCGAGTAGCATTTGCTGCAACGCAACAATCTTGTTCTAAGAAGGGCGCTCTGGGAAACCAGGGCGCCCTTTTGCTTTTTGCGCTGAGTGAGTGTCATGGTGAACGTTGCGTCGAAGTCCTATATACAGGACCGTTCATCCGTTTGGTTCGGTGATGATTGGTCGCGCGCGGCGCGTTTTGGGACCGTGGCTGATACTATGGATGCTCGCAAGCGATATGAATGAGGATGCTCATGGCATATGACGATAGGGAGATCGGGCTGACGGTCGAGGACCGCGGCTCAAAGTTGGGTCTTCCCCAAAACCAAGATGCAGAGGCCAATGTACTGGCCGCTATGCTGCTATCGCCCGAGGTGGTCGAAGAGGCCCAGGTCGAGCTGCAGCCCGATGACTTCTACCGGCCCATTCATAAGACCATCTATACTGCGATGGTCGATATGTACAACAGCCGCATTCCCATCGACTCCATCTCGCTGATCGATTATCTGCGAAGCATCAACAAGCTCGATGCCGTGGGCGGCGAAGCGTACATTTTGGAGCTGATGGGTCAGACCCTGTCGCTCGTCAACTGGCAGCACCATGCCGCCATCGTGCGTCGCGACTCGATGCTGCGCGAGTTGATCGGCGCCACCAACGAGATCAACGCGCTGGCCTATAACGCCCCCACCGACACGAAAGAGGTCGTGGAGCTGGCCGAGAGCAAACTGCTCAAGGTCACGGCACGCGAGGTCAAGTCGAGCTACAAGACGCTGACCGAGTTTATGGTCGAGGCCTATAACGAGGCCGAGGAAGTGTGCCAGGCCGGTGGCCAGGCTGCGGGCGTGCCCACGGGCTTTCCGTCACTCGACCGCATGCTCATGGGTTTTCGCGAGGGCCAGCTCATTATCATCGGCGCCCGTCCTGCCGTGGGTAAGACGTCGTTCGCTCTAAACCTGGCGCTCAACGCTGCCGCTGCTGGTTATACCGTCGGCTTTTTCTCGCTGGAGATGTCGGGCAAGGAAATTGCCCAGCGTCTGATTTGCGCCTATGCCATGATCTCGATCAGTGATTTCCGCATGGGCCGCATTAGCCCCGAGCAGTGGGCCAATATCAACGAGGCCACGCAGACCTTGTCCAAGCTGGATATTCTGATTGACGATACGCCCGGCACCACAGTGACCGAGATTCGCGCCAAGAGCCGCCGTATGCTCCATAACAAGGAGAAAGCCATCATCATCCTGGACTACCTGCAGCTGGTGAGTCCTCCGCCGGGACGCCGCTCCGAGAGCCGTACCGTCGAGGTTTCGGAGATGTCGCGTGGTCTGAAGATCATGGCCAAGGAGCTCAAGATTCCGCTCATCGCGTTGTCGCAGCTGTCACGTCAGGTCGAATCCCGTACCGGCAAGCGCCCACAGCTTTCCGACCTTCGTGAATCGGGCTCCATCGAGCAGGACGCCGATATCGTTATGTTCTTGGACCGCTCCGCCGACGAGGCCGAGGCCTCGCGCGACGATCGACCCGACGAGGGCGTTACGCGTATCGTCGTGGCCAAGAACCGTTCGGGCCCGATCGGCGACGTCGATCTGATGTTCCTGCCGGCATCCACCAAGTTCTATGAGCTTGATGGGGCACATGCCGAGGAGTAGGACAGGCGCCCGTTGCACGGGTATACTGGGAATGTTTTGTGCTTCTGCGTGCCGGCGTGGCGCGTAGACAGTCCATGAATGTAAGGAGTAAACATGCCGTCAACCGTTTTGGTCGGTGCCCAGTGGGGCGATGAGGGCAAAGGTAAGATTTGCGACCTGGTCGCCGGCGACTTCGATGCCGTCGTGCGCTACTCGGGAGGCAACAACGCCGGTCACACCATCGTCGTCAACGGCAAGAAGTACGGCCTGCACCAGGTGCCCTCCGGCATCATGTATTCCGACCACGTGTCGGTGATCGGTAACGGCTGCGTCGTCAACCCCAAGGTTGTCCTTGAGGAGATCGACATGTTCGAGGCCGACGGCATCACCACCAAGAATCTCAAGATCAGCGGCAACGCGCATGTCATCATGCCGTACCACATCGATCTGGATGGCGCCTTTGAGCAGAAGCTCGGCAAGAAGAACATCGGTACCACCAAGCGTGGCATCGGTCCGTGCTATCAGGACAAGATGGCCCGCATTGGCCTGCGCATGCAGGACATGCTGGACGAGGCGCTGTTCCGCGACAAGCTGGAGACCGCTCTCGCCCGCGTGAACCCCGAGCTCGAGCTCATCTACAACCTGCCCACCTACACCGTGGACCAGATTTGCGACGAGTACCTGCCGATGGCCGAGCGCCTGCGTCCCTACATCACCGAGACGAGTCTGCTGCTCAACAACATGATCGATGAGGGCAAGGACCTGCTGTTTGAGGGCGCCCAGGCGACGCTGCTCGACATCGACCACGGCACCTATCCGTACGTGACGTCTTCCAACTGCACCGCCGGCGGCGCCATCACCGGCTCCGGCGTCGGTATGAAGAATGTTGACCGCGTGCTGGGCGTCATGAAAGCCTATATCACCCGCGTCGGTTCGGGCCCCATGCCCACCGAGCTTTCCTATGAGTCCGAGGCCGGCCACACGCTGACCGAGGAGGGCTATGAGTACGGCGTGACCACCGGTCGCCGTCGTCGCTGCGGCTGGTTTGACGGCCCCATCGCCAACTACGCCTCGCGCGTCAACGGCCTCACCGATATCGCCATGACCAAGCTCGACGTGCTTTCGGCCTTCGACACCATTAAGGTGTGCGTTGCCTATGACGTCGATGGCGAGCGTTACACGAGCGTGCCCGAGCACCAGGTGCGCTTTGAGCATGCCAAGCCCATCTACGAGGAACTTCCTGGCTGGAAGTGCGATATCACCGGCTGCCGCAGCTTTGAGGAGCTGCCGCAGGAGGCTCAGGACTACGTGGCGTTTATCGAGGATCTGGCACACACCCGCGTGACGTTCATTGGCGTTGGCGCTGGTCGCGAGCAGATCATCAATCGATTCTGGAAGTAATCGGGACTATTTGGTTATTGCGATATACCCCTTTGCAGCCCGGACGGGCGGCCGAGGGGTATATTTGCTTGCAAAGGGCTCGCGCGGAGCGGGCCATTCATCCATAGAGGAGGCACCCTTGAAGGCGGACACTCAAACCATCGACATCCTGTTGTTGGGCAGCGGCGGCCGCGAGCATGCTTTGGCAGCTAAGCTCGCAGCATCACCGCGCGCCGGCAAGCTCTACATCGCGCCGGGTAACGGCGGGGCCGCGGGCCGGCGCGGGGAATCGTCGGTAA
>UROA01000058.1 GCA_900549355.1 uncultured Collinsella sp.
GATTAATGGATGGAAACGGATGTTCTATCGGGACACACATTTTGTCCTATAAGCCCAGCTCGCGTCGTCAACCGCTTCGCTTTCAGCCCCTACCTTGATGCAGGCGTAGGCGACGAGCGTGCACAGCCCCATACCCATTCCAATCAGGTGCAACAGGAAGGCCATTTTCTCGCCTTACTTTTCGCCTTCGTACGGCTTTTCGGGGGCGAGCCCGTCTGGACGGCGTGCCATGAGCACGGCGCCACCCTGACGGCGGCCGGCGCCCACGAGACAACCGAGGCTATGTACAGGGCGCAGGGGCAGTAGACCACTGTATGCGGATGAAGTGCGCTGCACAGCGCCGGCACTTGGCCCCAGGGAACATCTCGGCGAGCGAGCCGACCATGCCGACGGCCTTGTCGCCGGTGAACATGCGCACGCCGCGAAGCCCTCGTAGCTCGCAATCGAGCTGGCATATGCAGTCCGCTGGTAGTATTTGCAAACTGGCTGATCAGGTAATTCTCACAATGCGCGTTTTATGCTGGCGGCGGGTTGCGGATATCCCAGTCATTGCAAAAACAATTTCCAAAACATGTGTTCTATTTGAAACTACATGAAGGAAGATCACTATAGAATGCAAGCTACAATAGCAAACGAGTATTGGACTCGAGTCTAGCGGAGGATTATGGGGTTCCAAGATATCCTTGCTGCGATTGATATCATCACGGGGCCTGACCCGGCCCTTTCTATCCTGGCGGTTTCGATTGTCGTCGCGCCGGCGTTGCTGTGGTTGTGTAAGCAGGCTTTGGCGCGGTTTTACAAGGCTGATATCTTTGTTGTGGCACTGGCGTTCGTCGCATTGTTTGCATCGGTTAGGCTTAGCCTTTTATGGTTGACGGGTGTGACATCGGTCTTTCTCGCGGTGTGTCTGCTCGCTCTTCCCGCCAACTATTTTTGGTGTGCGCAGCGGCTAGATGACATAGTGGGCAAGGCTGATCCCTCTCTTCCCGATTGCGACTACGTAGCTGCCTTCAGGCTGATGAACTCGGTTGACCGTGATCGACTGTCCAGAAGGCAGCTCGCCTGCCTCGACAAGGACAGGATTTTCTGCAACATCTACTTGGGAAACAACGGCGTTGCAAAAAGGATGCTTGAGGACGAAAACTTAGAACCGGCTTTCAGGCATTTCGCCCTCCATATTATCGCGGACTCCGCTTGCGATCGTGCTGGGTCGCAAGCGGAACTCGAAAGCGCCTTGGCCGAGATATCCGACAAGACAGACCCTTTCATCAAAGTCCAGCTTTGGCACAACCGCGCGGTTGGCTATATCGTGAACGGTCAGTTCAAAGTCGCCGACGACGAGTTCAAGAAGACGTATCGTGAAGCCAAGCGTCTGGGCGTTCGGAATAAGTCGTTCCTCTTGCTACTGTTTGAGAATGCAACATTGAATAAAACGAAAATCGGCTTGCCTGATGGCGGCATTGAAGAAGGGTGGGGGTTGATTGAGGAATGCGAAAAGGCGCTTGCGCCGATTGGCCCCAACGATTTTGGGCAGCTCTTCAATCTGCGGCTTCTTTTCATGAGGCAGATAGGGGCAAGCATCGAGGACAGGAACAAGTTGTATTTGGCCGAGGTCGAAAGCACCCTCAGCAATGCCTCCCTTTCCGAGCAACAGCGCGTCGTCGCTATGGCGAGCTTGGGAAGAATCGCGTGGGCCGACGGGCTCGACCCCGCCCCCGTGCTCAATTTCTTCGAAGGATGCGATCGGATTTTGTGCGTGAGCGACCCCGATGCACGTTACTATGCCCATATGAACCTGAGGGCGATGCTTTCGGGCTTGGCGGTGGATGACCGCTCCCTAAATACTTTGGCTGAGAGCGTAATGCGGTATTTCAAGGATGGGGACGCGGAGCATGATTTGGATGTGATGGAGGATGGCCTTCCTCCCGAGGCGATTCTGCGGCGCTCCCAAGTGCTGCGAGAACGCGCTGCCCTAGCCTTAATGGTGGGAGAGAACGTTGAGCGCGCCGTGTCGTACACTGATGAGGCTATAGGCCTCCTTGAGGGAAGCTTGCAGGTTATGGCGGCGCTCGAGTGTCGATGGCAGCTTGCCCGGCTGACACTGTACGACAAACCCGAGGTGGCAAAAATGCAGCTCTCGATTGCCGAAGAGCGCCTCGCTACGCTCAACAAGCAACCGTCCCTCGGATATCCCTATCTCGAGATGAGCCTGTGCTACGCCTTGCTTGGTATGCGTGCCGAGTGCAGAGGCGCGTATGAAAGGGCCGCCGGCTTCGAGACTCCGATGAGCCATTACGCGCCCGGCATTCGGATTAACATTACCGCCGCCGCCTTCTGTGCCAGGTTCTACATGCTTACGGAAATGCTTGGAAATCCCGAAGAGGTTTGCCCCTTGCTTAAAACTCGAGAGGGCAGGGCGTGGCTGTCTCGCTATCCGAAGGTTTCTTCCCTGTCGAAAACGCTTCTTTGCGGGAAGTTTCTTGGGTATGGGGATGTCGTGCCCGCCATGACGAGGCTATTCTTGGACGAGGCAGGGAAGCTATATGCCGAAACGTGGCTCGTCGTCCAAGAGATCGGGCTCGCGTTCGATCTTGATTCCAGAAAGCCCGGCGAAGAGTATGGGCTGGTTGTCGAGATCCAAAGGCACCCGCTGGTTGCCGATGACGATGCCCTTGCGAGGGTCGCTGTGCAGCACGGGTATACTGTGCTTGGCGCGAGGTTGGACCTGTGCAACGAAGACCTCCTCGGGGTCGATGACGCAGCCGCCGTATTCGATGTGCTGGATGCCTTGGGCATATTGGCCGAAGGACGCGTGCCCACATTGGAAGACATCATGAAGAGTTACCTCGAAAGCTGTGTCGACGTTCCTGCCGGCGGTTGGGGTACCTTTGCCGAGAGGTAGCTTCGTCCTGCCACGCTTCACAAAACGTTTCACAAACTTCTCGTTGCTGGCCAAGTTCTCAACACGTAGCGCTGCAATGGCCCTGCCTGATTTATCCTTCTAGCCCCCTGGGACTGCGGTGGAAATCCTGGGCCAAAATAGAACCGGTAGGATCATTCGGATGTACAGCGCAGGGCAAAGGGCGAAGACCATCGAAACGTTCGCCGGGTTGGGTGTCAGCACGGCTGACACCATAGCAGAGCTCAGCTACCCCAGCCGCGTCACGCTCCACAACTTCGCAGTGCTGAGACAAGCCCTTCTGGGAAATCGGCACATTCTAACCATGGTGGTTAGAATGGTTAGAAATGAATCGAATCGAGGGGAGTGGTCGCGGCTCTCTTTTGCTATGCCTGCCTGGACGGAAGGCGTAGTGGGCAATTACCTCAGAGACGCATCGTTACGCCAATTCGTATCGCAAGGTGCGACCTCCGCCGTGCCTTGCGATTTGCCCCTTATCCACCATCTCTTTCAATATGCGGCCGGCCGTGGACTGGCCGATCCCGAGCAACGTCTGCGCTTCCCTTCGGGTGATTGAGGGGTGCTCTGCCAAGAACTGCAGGATCTCGTCCTCTCGGGAATGGAAAGCAGCGGGTGCCTCCTTGCTGTTTGCCGCAGGCGTTTCCGCTGCCGTTGCTGCGAAGTTCATGTTGGGCAGGACGATTTTAAATGCGTTGTTCGTGGCCATGATTTGCGGCTGAGAGGCCGCACCCGCGTAGGCCCCCATGATCTTCCTCATCCCCGTGCCGTATGCCTCGATGAGCTGCAGGCGGTAGAAGACGTTGGCGAGATGCGGGTTCCGGCAGGCAGAGACGCCCATCATCAAATCCTCCAGCTCCAAGCCGGGCAGAAGGCCGCCGACTGACACGAACTCGATCCTGTCGTCGTAGACGCTGATCAGCGTGCTGGCGTGGAAGGAGTAGTCCCTGTGCACGAGCGAGTTCAGCAAGGCCTCGCGCACAGCGACCTCCGGGTAGTCCCGGGTGTCGACGCGCAGCAGCTTTTGGAAAGTGGCATGGGTCTGATTGTGGAAGTCGATGTAGTCGTAGACCTCGTCGAGCTGCTGCATGAGGGACCCGGAGAACTCCCGGCGATCCTTGAACACACTCTGGTCCGTCCCCTCGAAAACGGCCGCTTTTACGGCATGCGGGCACTGGTCGGACAGGAGCAGGCCGAGGTTTGTGTAGAGACCGTCCGATGAGGCTATCTTCAGGGTCTGCATCTGCGGCGCGCCGAAGGGGATCTTTCGTGTCTCGAATTCCCCTTTCGTCGACTCGAAGGTGAGCGCTTGGTCGAGGGAGCGCATGTCCTCGAAGCTGTCGCCGTCGGTCTCCTTGATCATCTGCCGGATGGCAGCATCGGTCGCCGGGACGGAGGAGTAACCCTGCCGCACGTAGACACCCTCGGGGCGCAGGCCCTTCTTCGCTAGGTAGTAGGGGCGGTTCGTGCCGCGCTGGACCTTGACGGCCACGACCGCCTTCCCGTCGCAGTCGAGCGTTTTATAGCTGACGAACATGGTGACGTCCGGCTTCACGGCGTCTCGCACCATGTTGGAGACCTGCAGGGCGCACGCATCCGCGTCCTCGACGCCCGGCACGGCGCCGTCGTCGGCGACGCCAACGTAGACCGTGCCGCCGCCGCAATTCGCAAAGGCGACGATCTCCTTCTTGATGCCGTCCTGCGCAACGGCCTTCAGCTCGACTGTCTCTGTTTCCTGGAATTTCATGCTGTCCGCCTTCCGATTCTATTCTACCCATATTCTAACCATTTTGCTAACCATGATGGTTAGCAAAATGGTTAGAAATGACGACTTTACCGTGTCGCTCGTTGGGATTGTGCCAAGGACGTTCGCCATGCCGGACGAAAGCGCGTCCAGTTCTCTAGTCGAACGAGACGAGCTCAAGGAGAACCTGCTTCTTGCAAAGTAGATTTTGAGCGTTGCGCCCTGTTGCATGGCGTTATAAGGCACCTGGATCGCTGCCAGAATGCCCATATTTCGAAAGTGCGGGAAAAAATAAGCAACCCCCGACCACAACCCGATTTTTGCGAACAAAACTGCAGGTCGCTGAAGCGTAAAACCAGGGTCTGGTCGCCAGATCTCGGTTTTCCCCGCACTTCCGGAATCGCAAAACGGAAGTCCGCGGCAAATTCCCAAACCCCCGAGCACACCGCCCTTTTCAAGCAAAGAAATCGCAAGTAGAGGCTTTGCCGACTTCTCTCGTGCATGACATGCTCTGATTTTGCCGCATACTACCGGATACAGCCCCTCTCTAGGGCCTGTGGAACGGGCGCATGGCAATTGCCTTCCATTCAATCGGTAAGTAAAATTGAGACATGATTACGCTTGTCGACATATCCGCTGCTGTTTCTCGTGTGCTGTCTCGTTACGACGTCCGCGAGGCATATCTATTTGGCTCCTTCGCCCGTGGCGAGCAAACGCCAGATAGCGATATCGATTTGCGTCTAGTCTGCGGTGAAACAATGACGTTCGGCACACTATACGAACTCTCCCTTGAGCTCGAAAAAGAGCTCGGGCGAGATGTTGAGATTGTCACCAACCCTCCCGAGCATATGCGTCCTGCATTCCGCAAGAGCATTGAAAAGGATGAGGTGCGTCTCTTTAAGGCGGCGTAAACGGGACGAGGAGCTTTTCCGGAGTATCCATGGAACGATATTAGGGGCTTTCGAAACTTCGTAGCACATGGATATCGAGAAGTAGTTCGATCCCTCGCCTGGAAAGTTATCGTCGATGATATTCCCGAGCCAGAGGAAGCGTTGCGTATTTTCAGGCAGCGCCAGAGCTGATACATCCAGAGGCCGGGCGGGTTTACTGACTGCATTTAACATGTTCCCTCGGCTTTGGATACTAAAACTCATAAACTTGTGAAGGGCGAGGCGCGCGTGGCGCGCGGCCACGGCCCGCCTTTCCGGTGCCATTCCGACCGCTCTACGGAACGCCCGCCACGATAGCCGCCCATCTACTACGTTTGGCCGGCATCCCCCGACCATTCCGTTTTCGTTAATAATAAAACCGCAGGTAGACGGCCTGCGGTTTTTGCGAAATCCGGGATATGGTCGGCTGGTCGGGGTTAAACGTAGTAGATGGGCCGGTTTCGTGGCGTTGCGTCTCCGGAAGCCGCGAAATTCGCCTTGGTACAAATTCCGGTACGAAGAATGTCGATTCGAGCGTCCGCAACCGTTGCGGCCGGTAACGTCGATACCCCAAAAAATGCGTTATGACCCTCGGAAACCGTTCATTCCGTTAAGTTGCGTCGCCTTGCGATCACGGCCCCTGTCTAGTTAAGATTCGAAAGAGGGTGTCTTTGGATGCGCCGCTTTAATTTCTAAAGATATAGCAGCTATAGTGTGCCTTAACTCGTCCGTTAACCAATTGCTCTTGGCTCGGAAGCATCAACATGGCGCTCGAAGGCACCTCAAATCGCTGACAAAATGCCTATATTTCGGAAGTACGGGGAAAATTAAGCAAACCCCGAGCACAACCCGATTTTTCCCAACAAACCGCAGGTGGAGGCTTTGACGTATCCCGGCGTGGTCGACAAGTCTGGAATTTGCCGCATACTTTCGGATTCGACATTCTTAGAAGCCGGTATGAACTTGGAATCGGTTCCATTCGCCCTCTCGATCTTTCAGTACAAGTATCGCTCTAACGATAGTATGTTAGACTATCGTTAGAGCGATACCCGTTAGGAGGCTCACATGGAGCTGTGGCATGGTTCCCAGAAGATTGTTGAGGTTCCCCAGTTTGGCCTGGGAAAAGTCCATAACGATTATGGGCAGGGGTTCTATTGCACGGAAAGCCTTGACCTTGCAAAGGAATGGGCATGCTCGGGAGATGCTGATGGCTTTACAAATCGATACGAACTCGATATGGCAGACCTCAAGTTGCTCGACTTACTATCGCCGCATTATTCAGTTCTGCATTGGATAGCGTTGCTCGTTGAGCATCGTTCTTTTCGCAAGGACACCGCCATCGCCGTGGGGGCATGCGAATATCTCCACGATTATTTTCTGCCCGACACCGACGCTTGCGATGTGATTAGAGGATGGCGTGCGGATGACTCATACTTTAGTTATGCCAGGGCGTTTGTAAACAATACGATTACCATTGACCAGCTCGGTCGAGTGATGAAACTCGGCAACTTGGGAGAGCAGATTGTGCTCAAAAGCGAGCGCGCGTTTAAGAGCATTCGTTTTGCTGGATTTGAACGTGCGCCACAAGCTCTGTATGGTCCATTGGCCAAGGAGCGAGATGTAGCGGCAAGGACGCAGTATCGGGAGCTACTTGCCGAAAATCCGTTTGAGGGAATTCGTATCGTCGATATCGTTCGAGAGGGGATGACAGAAAATGACCCACGCCTACAGTGAGATGTATCTCGAGGATGCCATGAGAACGCTGGGAGAGGCGGTCGATTTTGCCCTCTGTGACCAAGGGTTGAATCCAGCCGAGTTGACGGCGATCCTGTCGAACGCTTTTGAGATGAAACAGTTTGAGCGTGGTATGCCTCGCGTCGTCTGCGGCATGTCGGGCGACGAGCTCGCGCGCGATATTATCGCCCATGCGGGACTAAGCCCCGTCGAATGCAGGGAGACCTATCCGTTCGACCTTTCGCCTCAGTATTGGGCGGGCTGGGTTTTGGCCTATGCGCAATGGATGTGCAGTTTGTGTTTTAGCGACCTTCTTGAAGTCGCCCCGCTCGATTGGATCATCGGCTCGTACCATCCGCTTCACGAGGCCTCCGAAGACAAATTCGCCCAGATTGTCATCGATAAATGGAACAACGCCCAGGCAGACAAAAAGGGCCTCAAAGCGGCACGAAAGGCGGCCGGCCTAACGCAAAAACAGCTCGCCGCCCAATCGGGAGTTAAACTTCGCGCCATACAACTCTACGAGCAGAACCAGCTCGACCTACGCCGCGCCTCAGTCTCCTCGGCATTGGCGCTCGCAAACATCCTAAACTGCGCCATCGAAGACCTCGTCTGGCAACCGATCGCCCTGGAGTACGACTCGAAACCCTATTCTTCAAAAAAAATCAATACTAGGAATATTGCTGTTTAACTTTCCTTTGAGTACGTATTTAAGAGGGACTATAATACGTATTAGAGACAGATTATAAAGGAGGTTGCTATGGTTGCCGTGATAGACAAGAAGCTCGTTTTTGGACGCGAACAGGTGCTGACTTCGACGCAGGCAAGCAAAAATTTTGGCGAAGCGAGACGTCGCGCTCGAAGGGAGCCGCAATTTGTCTCAGACAGGAACGATGGCATCGATACTGTTATCGTCGGCTTCGACGAGTTCGAAGCGATGGCGGTTGAACTCGAACAGCTCCGAGAGGAGCGCCTGCACGCCATAGCCGCTGCAAGGCTCGCGCAGGGCGACGCTGACTCGAATCGAAAGGGCATCCCGTTCTCCGATACCGTGGGACGTGAGAGGTTCGAGGCCATGCTAGAAGCCGAGACGACCGATCCCATTTCCGACGAGGAGCTGTTCGAGTGAACGTGGCTAGGTTTAAGGTTGAGTTTTACGATAAGACTGCCGAGAAAGAGTATCTGTCACTCGATGGCTCGGTTCGCGCTATGGTGGACAAAGGTATTGCGCGTCTTGCACTTCGAGCCGATGAAATTGGCAAGCCACTTTCGGGTCTTCTTGCAGGTTGTAGGGAACTTAAGTTTCGCACTGGTGGCATTCGCGTAATTTATCGCATCCGTGATGGGCACGTCGAAGTAGTTCAAATCATCGCAATAGGTGCAAGGGACAAGGGCAAGGTATTCGACCTGGCATCTAGACGTTTGGACAGCGATGATTGATTGTCTCAAGAATATCAATTTAGGTTGCATGGTCGAAATGCCCGGGTTAAACGCTCGGATTTAGCTAGCAGGAGGACGGCGTGATGAAAACATTAAATGCAACGACATGCCCTGATAGTTGTTGCGGCAATTATCCTGAAAGCATGACTTTTGACAACTGTAAAGCAGACGCAACCGACCCTATCGCGCCGAAAGCACTCCGCACTTTACACGATGATCTTGACGACATCGCCTTGATCGACGAAGCCATTCGGTCAACTATTGCGGAAATGCCCAACGCGCTCAGGCTCTTGGAGAACTCATGATGGCGGCTACGCAGCGGGGCGCTCATCCGTTCGCGCCGCTCGTGCTCGATGATGCCGGTTCGCTCGAAGCTATGGCCGCGGCCGTGATGCGCTTACACAGCACGCTGATGACGGTCGGGCGCTGCTATACAACCGACGCCACAGGTGGCCGGGCCGCGCTTGAGCTTGGACGCGTCGAGTCCGTGCTTGCGGGTGCATTCTGTACGATATTCGGTCAATCGCCGGCAGATCGCTTCGCAGACATCTTTGACCAGGTCACCTACGTGGCCGAGCATATGGTCAAGGACCACATCTTTGAGGATGGTAACAAACGCACCAGCCTTGTCTTTGCGTTGTCCGTCTTAAGGTTCGTAGGCACTCCGGCCGTGCTGTCCGACAGCCCCGAGCCCAAAGACAACCAGTACTACGCCTGGATCCAGGACCTCGTTTCCAGTCGCCGAACGAACAGCAAGCTAGTCGAAGAGCTGCGCTGCGGATGCGTTGCGGGCACGGGCGACCCGTCGCGCGTATAGAATCTAAGCATCCGCACGCCTGGCATTATATTGAATGGACACCACATGGAACTCCCCAGCACCCTGTGCAGCAATGTGTACGACTTTGCGTTTTGCCCCGAGCCCTGCTACGACCGCCTGGCCGACCTTGCCGACCCCGAGGACTGGGGTCCCGGCAACCGCATCCTCAAAAACTACCTGTCGTTTTCGTTTAGCCGCGCGGTGTTTTTGACCGAGCGCGACGTGGACCAGACCGCCCCGTCCAACCTGCCGCTGGTGTTCGAAGACGACCGCTGCCTATTCAACACCGGCCTGTACACGCGCCGCTACGAGACCATCTACGGCCTGTTTGAGCCCAACACCAAGCCCGCCGCGCGCCAGCGCTGGTTTTTGAAGGGCTTCTTTAAGGAAAGCGACCCCATGCTGGTCTCGTTTGAGTACCTGCCATGCCGCGTGCGCTTTGCCGAGGACCCTTCCGAGCTGGTCTTTGACTACCGCCTGCCCATCCGCTCCAACATCGACCACATTCTGGGCGACGAGGAGAACCTGACTCGCATCCCTGCCAGCCTGATGGGGGAGGGCAACTCGCTGCTGCTGCGCCGCGCCTTTGAGGGCGCCGTCGTCGAGGCCGCCCGTCGCGCAGCAGCCAACTACACGCTCGCGGTACCGCAGTTCTATGGCGGCCGGATCCAGCTGCTCTTGCCGCTGTGCCTGACTGGCGACAAGCCCGAGCTGGCGCTGACCATCCAGCGCGAGGACGGCTTTTACGCCGCGCGCACCTGCCTCACGCTCGACATGGCCTACAACAACGCGCGACTTATCTGCCGACCCGAAACGTCGTGGATTAAGCGATAAATGATGGTTTAGCTGCGGGTTTGTCGGCTGCCCTGATTGCTGTGGCGCGGCTTGCGCCCACGAATTTAAAATCGGGGGCAAAAAGTTCTTGGTAAACCACGCGCGGCTATGATAGTATCTCTTTTGCCGAAAGGCGACGGGCGATTGGCTCAGGGGTAGAGCATATCCTTCACACGGATGGGGTCACAAGTTCGAATCTTGTATCGCCCACCATCTAAAGTACAGGTCAGAGGTGTTAAGCCTCTGACCTTTTTCTTTTTGATACCAAGCTTGACACCAAATCTGACAACAAAATCGAATCGAAATTTTTTAACGCGTTTCTAGCTGATCTCTCCTGAACTGACGTCATCGCGCGTTTTGCATAAAGCTCATGCGCTCTTTCATTGAATTTGCCATGGGATTCACGCACAAATGTGGAGATAGGGACCACGGCCCCAGAACGCCTGCCAGCAGATTTGTGCCACACGGCGATCTTTAGGCGAAATGCGTCAAGCTATTTGTCGGCATTTGGTCAGCTTCCGGTACTTACCGGCATGATGCCGCCATTGATAATCGGTCTACCTGCAAACATAACGGCACGCAGCCAAAACTAGGTGAGGTCCATATGGACGAGATCGTCTGCGCAAACACCGCATTTCGCTACTGGCGCTGCCCGCCCCAAGTGCGCAACCTCTACCCGCGACTGCCAAGCCCAGAAGACGGCTGGCGAGCCCTAGCCCAAGCCCCTTTCGTAACCGATATCCTCAAGACCCCAGTCATCACAGCAGCATCAACACGAAGCAACCTGCATTCCGAGACAAGACGGACCATCCGATGGAACAGCGCCTATATAGAGAAGGTTTCCATCGACACGGGTATGGGCTTTAGCGTCACAGACCCTCTTAATACGCTATTCACCATGACTCGAAGCGTTTCTTCATTCGACTTGGTTCTGGCTATGTACGAGTTTTGCGGATGGTTCTCGGTTTTTAAACCATCGCCCGCGGTCGATATGGCACTTGAGCAGGCAAAATCAGAAGAAGAGCAGTACACCACAGAAAGTCTGTTTGAACTAGACGAAACACAAGACGAGGCCCCATGGAAGCGAGTCTATGCTCGGGCGCACCAGAAGGATAGTGAGAATAATCAAAGTGGGCAGCAGGATAACGGATCCGGAAATAAAGCTAACGGAAAGGGCAGGTAGCGCACAGAGATGTGGTGTAAGAGGCGGGGCATGCCCC
>UROA01000059.1 GCA_900549355.1 uncultured Collinsella sp.
TATTCAGCTTGAGTTGTTTAATGCTAGTACGGGAGGGTGATATGGGGCTGTTCAAGAAGAAAAACCCGCAGGATGCCTTTGATCCCGATGTGTTTACCATCACGGATACGATTTTGGACCCACCGCGGTTTACGTTTTTGCCGGCTATCTACCAGGATGCCACGCGCCGCAAGTGGGCCGTGCATCAGCGCGGCGGCGAGCCGAAGATTTTTGACTATGCGGATGTGCTGCAGTGCGAGATTGCCGAGACCGGAAATCCCGAGGATGTGCCGGAGCTCAGCAAACGCGAACTGGCTCAGCAGATTTTGATTAATCCAGCTCAGGCTACCAAAAACAACGCTGCCAAGCGTAATATGTGCCTTGGTATGGGTGTCATCGTTGCCGTGCAAACCGGCAAGGATGAGATTTCGAAGCTTGAGATTCCGGTGACCGCGGGCGAAGTCAAGCGAGACTCCGGCCTATATCGGTCGTATCGGAACGTTGCGGAGCAGATCAAAGAAGCCTTCGACGCCATGAGGCGTCCGGAGCAATGATTCCTGCAGCATCAAGCGGTTGAGGAGTCTTGCCCATGTCGAGTGAACCATATGCGATTCCGCCCAAAGATCGCGCCTTTGAGGGTATTCTTTGGTATATCAAACATTATGACCTGCAGAGTGGCGACCGGCTGCCCGCCGAGCGTGTGCTCTGTGAAGAGCTGGGCGTGTCGCGCACGGCGTTGCGTGCTGCGATCACGAGCCTTATTTCGTGCGGAACTTTGGAAAGCCGCCGCGGTTCGGGCACCTATGTGTGTCCTCCCAAACCGCTGAACATCTTTCAGGAAACATGGAACTATACGCAGGCGGTGGAGAGGGTTGGCTCAAAGTCGACCGCGCGCCTGGTTTGGTCCAAGGTCGTGTATGCCGATATCGATCTTGCCCAAAAAGCCCAGATCGACCTGGGCATGCCGCTCTTCTGCATTCGGCGCGTGCGTGTGGTCAACGGTTCCCCGGCATCGATCGAGACGGCTTACGTCAATCTGTCTTTGTGCCCCTCGCTTCCCGATCACGATTTTGAGCAGGAAAGCCTCTACGACGTTTTGCTCAAGGAGGGGAATGTCCATGTGACGCACGGCAAGGAGCATATTTCCATCAGCCGTCTGAACGCCGACGAGGCCAAGTTGCTGAATGCTCAGGAGGGCACGCCGGTGTTTTACAAGGCTTCGCACAAGCGCGACGAGACCGATGGCTTTGTCGAGTATTGCAAGTCCGTGATTCTGCCGACCAAGTATCGTTTTGCCGATAACGGCGAGGCAGACGGCGTTGCGACGAAGGTGGGTGTCGAATGGCTGATGCAGTAGAAGACTTGCCGGTTTACAAACAAATTCGCCGCTGCATTGCGGAGCGAATCGAGCGCGGCGACTACCCGACGGGCTCGATGATTCCGTCCGAAAACGAGCTGGCCGAGGAGTTTGGCACGACACGCCTGACAATCCGAAGCGCCATGGACGAGCTGGTCAAAAGTGGCCAGATTCGTCGCGTGCAGGGCAAAGGCGCCTTTGTGGGACATAAGTGGTTTGACGAGCACGAACGCAAGGGCGGCTTCCGCCAGTCGGTTCTGGCATCGGGCGCGACGCCGTCGGTGCGCATCCTGGCGCGCTCCAAACGCTACGCCGGCCCGTATTATGCCGACTTGTTTGGCATCGCTGAGGACGATCTGCTTTACTCGGTGCGCCGCCTCAACTGCATCGATGGTGAGCCCGTATCGATCGAGATGACACTGATTCCGTGCCTGCTGTTTCCGGGCATCGAAGGCGTGGACATTTCGGTCTTCAGCCTGTTCGAGACCTACGATATGTTGGGACGCAAGCCAGATCAGTCGGTAGAGAAACTCGATATCGAGGCGCTGGGCGCACGCGATGCGAGTTTGCTCAATCTTGAGCCGGGCGATCTGGCGCTCGTGCTGGAAGGCCTGACCTATGACTCGAGTGGGCAGGCAATCGAGCATGCCAAGTCTTTTACCCGCGGCGACGCCGGCGGATATACCTACAACTATTAGCGTCTAGAGCGTCCCTGCGCACGGCGGGGGCGCTCGTTTTTACGGATATATGTCGCTTGACCGATGAGCGGCAAAAACTGACCGTCTACCGAGAGGGGAGGATGAAATCATAAAATCGGTATTAAAAACGGCTAACCTGTTATCGTTCACTGGTATTAAGAACCTTTGAATTGTTGAGCTTGGGGCCAAGATGTCCACAAGGTTAAGCGGTGCGACGGAGTGGCAAGCCCGTTCATTCCGTGCGACAATTCAAACTGCTCGTGAAAGGAGCGGGAATGAAGGAGACCGAGAAGATCGAGATCATGCACTTCGACCAGGAGGGCTACCTCGAGGACGGCAGGAACGTCTACGAGGCCGGCAAGAAGATGACCGCCCTGGCCGACCGCGTGCACGAGGAGGGCTACGACGCCGTCTTCCTGATGGGCGTCGGCGGTACCTGGGACGAGTTCATGCAGCTCGAGTACCTCATGAACAAGTTCGGCGACCGCGACCTCGAGGTCTACCTGATCCACGCCGCCGAGTGGAACGTCATGGGCCACAAGCGCATGACCGACAGGTCCGTCGTGCTGACCGCCTCCGAGTCCGGCACCACCCCCGAGGTGCTCGAGGCCGTCGGCAAGATGAGGGAGATGGGCGTGCGCGTCTTCGCCATGACCAACCCCGAGGGCAAGATCGGGCAGGCCGTGGGCGCCGAGAACTGCGTCATGATGGCCTCCGACCACGGCGCCGGCGGCTGCGAGAAGGGCTACTACCTCGCCGACTGCTTCGGCCTGCGCCTGCTCAACCGCCGCGGCTGCTTCCCCAAGTTCGACCTGTTCATCGAGCAGACGAAGGACGTCTGGAAGGACATGCTCGACATCCGCAAGCGCTTCGAGCCGCGCGCCGAGGAGCTCGCCCGCAAGTACGCGCTGGCCGACTACACCATGTTCATCGGCTCGGGCGCGCTGTGGGGCGAGACCATCCTGTACTCCATGTGCCTGCTCGAGGAGATGCAGTGGAAGCGCATCCGCCACATCACCTCGCACGACTTCTTCCACGGCACGCTCGAGCTGCTCGAGCCCGGCGTCCCGGTGTTCCTGTTCATGGGAGAGGACGAGTGCCGCGCCCTCGACGAGCGCGTCCGCGCCTTCCTCACCAGCGGCGTGACCGGCGACGAGGACTACGTCATCATCGACACCGCCGAGTACGCGATCCCGGGCCTGGACGACGACTTCCGCGTCATCGTGTCGCCGTGGATCCTGTCCGTGCTGACCACCGACCGCCTCGCGCGCAACTACGAGCTGGTCACCAAGCACAACCTCAAGTACCGCCGCTACTACCACCAGTTCGACTACTAATTTCATTTGGGGGAAACCGCAATGAGGCAATACATCTTCGCCAGCCACGCGCATTTTGCGACCGGCATCAAGGAGAGTACCGAGCTGCTCTCGGGCGCGCGCGATAACGTCCACGACCTGTCGATGTTTGTCGACGGCCGCACCGATGTCGCCGAGGAGGCCGCCAAGCTCCTGGCGACCTTCGACCCCGCCGACGACGTAATCGTGTGCACCGACCTGTTTGGCGGCAGCGTCAACAACGAGTTCACCAAGATCGTCCAGACGCGCCCCAACACCTACCTGGTTGCCAACATGAATCTGCCGCTGCTGATCCAGCTGCTCTTTTCGGACCAGGAGGCTCCCGCCGATCAGGTTATCCGCGAGATCCTCGCGGCTGACGACACGCGCGTCAAGTTTGTCAACGACCTGCTGACCGATGCGGATGACGAGGAAGAGTTCTAGTCACCGCCTGCTATTAATGGGGCCGGGTTTCCGGCATGAGACCTTTGGGGGTCAATCATGATTCAACTGCTTCGCGTCGACCATCGTCTGCTTCATGGCCAGGTGGCCGTCTCTTGGGTCCAGGGCTTGGGTTCTGACTGCATCTTCTGCGTTGGCGACAAGGTTGCCAACGATCCCGTCTGGAAGACTACGCTCAAGATGGGAAAGCCGGCCAACGTCAAGCTCGTCATCAAGGACATGGAGCACGCCATCGAGGCCATCAACTCCGGTGTTACCGATAAGTACAAGATGATCATCTGCGTCGCCAGCATCGCCGAGGCCAAGCAGCTTGTCGACGGCTGCCCGCAGATTACCTCCATCAACCTGGGCAACACCAAGTCCAAGGACGAGCAGCGTCCCGATGCCCGTAAGATCTCCCGCCAGATCTTTGTGACTGCTGCCGAGGAAGAGGACATTCGTGAGCTCGTCGGCCGCGGTGTCGAGGTCGAGATTCGCGCTCTGGCCGACGACCCCAAGGTCGATGCCCTAAGCGCCCTCTAATTGAGAACCACGGGCGGCGCGCACGGCGCCGCCCCTATTCGTGGGCGTACCGGATAAACGCTTTACCCGTTACCCCCATCTACCGTTCACCGGGAGTACGCGCCCGTTGAGCGATTGGTATTAAATAGTTTTCTCATGACTATATAATTGGTATCAAATCATTTGCACCGGTTTAGGTGTTAACAGCACACCGGTACAAGCTGGATCTGTCTAGGCGATTGTCGGCATGGAAAAGGGCGCGCTGACAAGTCGGGAATCGCCGCGCGGATCCAAGAGGGATCAAAGGGAGGAACAATGCTTGTTCAAGCGATCCTCATCGGACTTATCGCTGCCTTCGGTAAGCTCGATTATCAGCTCGGTACGCTCTATGCGTTCCGCCCGATCGTTCTGTGCCCGCTCGTCGGCATAGTCCTCGGGGACCTGCAGTCCGGCCTCGCCATCGGTGCGAGCCTCGAGCTGCTCTTCATGGGTTCAATCTCCATCGGCGCTTACGTGCCGCCCGATGAGTGTATTGGCGGTGTGCTCGCCTGCGCCTTCGCTATTCAGCTGGGTCAGAGCACCGAGGCCGCTATCGCGCTCGCGATGCCCATCGCCACTCTGTGCCTGGCCATTAAGAACGTCGTCAACGCCGGTATGCCCCTTCTGGTCGACCGTGCCGACGTCTTTGCCAGCAAGGGTAACCTCAAGGGTATCTACGCTATGCACTGGATTATCGGTCTCGTGATTGTCGTCCTGGCCTTTATCCTGTGCTCGGTCTCCTTCTATCTGGGTGCCGACGCCGTTCAGGGCCTGCTCGACTTCATCCCGACGTTCGTCCTCGATGGCTTTGGCGTCGCAGCCAACATCCTGCCTGCCATGGGCTTCGCCATGCTCGGCCGTCTGGTGCTTACCAAGCAGCTCGTGCCGTTCTACTTCCTGGGCTTCCTGCTGTGCTCCTATGCCAACGTGCCCGTCCTCGGCGTCGCCCTGATCGCAATCATCATCGGCATCGACAAGTACGACCTGCTGGGCCTTGGTGGCGCCCAGTCCCAGCTTTCTGTGGAAGGGGATGAGGACGATGACTTCTAATTCCGAGAACCAGATTACTCGCTCCGACCTCATTAAGAGCGCCGTGAACACCGGCGCCCTGGGCATGGAATTCTCCTGGACCTACTACAAGCAGATGAACATTGCCTTCTGCCTGATGGTCGCCAACATGCTCAAGAAGATCTATGCCGGCCGTCCCGATGATTACGCCGAGGCCTTGCACCGTCACAGCGCATTCTTCAACATCACCCCGCAGCTCGCTCCCTTCGTGGGCGGCATCGCGATGGCCATGGAAGAAAAGGTCGCTCGTGGCGAGGTTGAGCCCGAGAGCGTCAACGACATCAAGGCCGCCCTCATGGGTCCGCTTTCCGGCCTGGGTGACTCCTTCTTCCTGTCCACCCTGCGCGTCGTCGCCGCTGCCGTGGGCATCAGCCTGTGCCAGGCCGGCAACGTCTTTGGCCCCATCGCCTTCCTGCTCGTCTACAACATCCCGGCGTTCCTGATTCGTATCTTTGGCGCTATCAAGGGTTATGAGCTAGGCATTGGCTTCCTCGACGAGGCTCAGAAGACCGGCCTGATGCAAAAGATCATGGCCTGCGTCGGCATTGTCGGCGTTATGGTCGTCGGCGCCATGAGCAAGGACATGTTCTGGGCTTCGTTGCCCATCGCCATTGGTCAGGGCGACTCCGCCCAAACTCTCCAGGACATCCTGGACGGCATCATGCCCGGTATGCTCGGTATGGCCGCCTTCTGGCTCTACTACTGGCTGCTCTCCAAGAAGATCAACCCGATGGTCCTGATCCTCTGCACCATGGTCGTGGGCATCATCGGCGCTTACTTTGGCGTGCTTGCCTAATATGTTCGAATCGCGCTTCCATCGCGTCTAACGGTTGCGTCGATCTTTGGGGGGCTTGTCGCATCTGCGGCGGCCCCCTGTTTTTTAAAACTCCGTACGAAAGGGGAGGGCTATGGTCGTACCCGAGCTTTCGCTCATGAACATCAACCATCGTTACTACAGCATCGAGACGTTTTTTAAGGCTGCAGGTGAGGCCGGCTATCGCAATATCGAGCTGTGGACCGGCTCGATGCACCTGTATGTGGATTGCCATGAGCACGATTCGGTGGATAAGATTCGCGATCTTGCCGCCCAGTACGGCATTAAGATCGTGTGCGTGTGCCCCGAGCAGAACAACCCCAAGCCGTGGAACGTCGCGGTGCGCGGTGAGGCGGGCCAAAAACGCATCCTCTCGTACTTTAAGAATGTGATCGACGTTGCCGTTGAGTTGGGCGTGCCGCAGATTCTGGTGACGAGTGGTTGGGCCTATCTGGACGAGCCGGCTGAGGACGCCTGGGCCCGCAGCGTTGCCATGCTGCGCTCGGTGTGCGACTACGCCGATACGCGCGGTATTCGCGTCGCGCTCGAGGCCCTGCAGCCGTCGGAGTCCGTGTTGGTCAACACCGCACAGGATGTCGCGCGCATCCTCGAGGCGGTCGATCGTCCCAACCTGAAGGCCTGTATCGACTTTGGCGCCATGGAAGTTGCCGGCGACACGATCGACGGCTACTTTGAGGTTTTGGGCGACAAGATCGTTCACACCCACTTTGTAGATGTGGGCGGCGGCACGACGCATCTTGCCTGGGGCGACGGCGAGCGTGATATGCGTGCCGACCTCGAGGCACTCATGCGCCACGGCTATACGGGCTATGTCTCGGCCGAGACGTGTGATGGCCGCTACTATCAGGATCCGTCCAAGGCGACGACTCAGGTTATCGAGATGTATCGCCGTGTGACAGCGGAGATGGAAGCCGAATAACTAAACTGCGCGGTTGCGCCGGAAACGCTTGGGCGGGTCTGGCGCAACGCTTTTATAGCTGGCGAGTTGTGGGGAACCCGTTGGCAGTAGCGCTCGAAATAGACAACTATTGGCGTTGTAATACCACTCGGGCGAGGAAACCGACCGTTCGCCGCAAATCTCCGTGAGTTTTGATTGGTATTAAATAACAAGCAATCGTATGGCTATAATTGGTATCAGCAAGAAGCGCGATGTATAGAATTGCGCACATGTGATGGGAGGACACACATGAAGGAGACCGAGAAGATCGAGATCATGCACTTCGACCAGGAGGGCTACCTCGAGGACGGCAGGAACGTCTACGAGGCCGGCAAGAAGATGACCGCCCTGGCCGACCGCGTGCACGAGGAGGGCTACGACGCCGTCTTCCTGATGGGCGTCGGCGGTACCTGGGACGAGTTCATGCAGCTCGAGTACCTCATGAACAAGTTCGGCGACCGCGACCTCGAGGTCTACCTGATCCACGCCGCCGAGTGGAACGTCATGGGCCACAAGCGCATGACCGACAGGTCCGTCGTGCTGACCGCCTCCGAGTCCGGCACCACCCCCGAGGTGCTCGAGGCCGTCGGCAAGATGAGGGAGATGGGCGTGCGCGTCTTCGCCATGACCAACCCCGAGGGCAAGATCGGGCAGGCCGTGGGCGCCGAGAACTGCGTCATGATGGCCTCCGACCACGGCGCCGGCGGCTGCGAGAAGGGCTACTACCTCGCCGACTGCTTCGGCCTGCGCCTGCTCAACCGCCGCGGCTGCTTCCCCAAGTTCGACCTGTTCATCGAGCAGACGAAGGACGTCTGGAAGGACATGCTCGACATCCGCAAGCGCTTCGAGCCGCGCGCCGAGGAGCTCGCCCGCAAGTACGCGCTGGCCGACTACACCATGTTCATCGGCTCGGGCGCGCTGTGGGGCGAGACCATCCTGTACTCCATGTGCCTGCTCGAGGAGATGCAGTGGAAGCGCATCCGCCACATCACCTCGCACGACTTCTTCCACGGCACGCTCGAGCTGCTCGAGCCCGGCGTCCCGGTGTTCCTGTTCATGGGAGAGGACGAGTGCCGCGCCCTCGACGAGCGCGTCCGCGCCTTCCTCACCAGCGGCGTGACCGGCGACGAGGACTACGTCATCATCGACACCGCCGAGTACGCGATCCCGGGCCTGGACGACGACTTCCGCGTCATCGTGTCGCCGTGGATCCTGTCCGTGCTGACCACCGACCGCCTCGCGCGCAACTACGAGCTGGTCACCAAGCACAACCTCAAGTACCGCCGCTACTACCACCAGTTCGACTACTAAGAGCTGGTCACGGGTCCGATATCTTGGCTGGTTGATATCTCGACCCTGCACAAGGGCGTCCGCATTTGCGCGGGCGCCCTTTTTGCGTTGTGACAAGAGACTGCTGCTAACCGCTCGCCCTATGTTTCCAAATGAATACGGTGTGAGCCGAGGAGGGCGATTCTCCCCGCAAACACTCTAGTATGCTAAAGTACCCAGAAGACCGGCGGAGCTATGCCGGTCTTCTGCTCTATATGAAACACAGCATGAGGAGGCTCACCAGATGACGGCCACACCGTGGGGATTCCGGGACATATTGCCCGAGGAGGCTCAGGCGCGCGAGGAGATCGCATATACGGTGAAGGGCTGCTTTAGGGAGCATCATTACCTTCCGGTCGAGACGCCGCTACTCGAGGACAAGGGCTCGCTCGAGGAGGGCGGCCGCATTGCGGATACGCCGTTTAAGCTCTTTGATGACGACGGTCGCCTGCTGGTGGTCCGTCCCGACAACACGCTGCCGATCGTGCGTCTGGTTTCGACCCGCATGCGCGCGGCCGACCTGCCCCTGCGCCTTCGCTACGAGGCGCCGGTGGTTCGCGAGTGCCAGCGCAATGCCGGCGGCTCGCGTCAGTTTACACAACTGGGTTTTGAGCTTATCGGCGCGGGCGATACCGCGGGCGATGTCGAGATTGTCTCGCTCGTGGCCGAGGCCGTGCGCAAGTTGGCGCTGCCCGATGCGCGCATTATCGCAGGTAGCGTGCGTCCGTTTAAGGAGCTGCTTGCGGCGTGCGAGGATCGCAAGCTGGCCGCCGAGGCCCTGCGCTGCGTGCACGCCAACGACTTTGTGGGCCTCGATGCCCGCGTGGCAGCAAGCGTCGAGTCCGATGCCGTCAAGGCCGCCATTAGCGAGCTGCCACGTCTGCACGGCGGTGCCGAGGTGCTCGACCGCGTGGACGCGCTGCTGGAGGCCGCCGGTATCGTCGTGCCGCTGACGCGCGAGCTGCGTGCCCTGGTCGAGGGCCTGGCACCCGAGGACGCCCAGGTGCTGTCGTTCGACTTCTCCATCATGAACTCTTTCGATTACTACACGGGTCTGGTCTTTAAGGCCTATGCCGGCGGCCTGCCCGATCCGGTCGGTTCGGGCGGACGCTACGACTCCATCTTTACCGGCGCATTTGGCGACGGCATCGAGGTACCGGCGGCGGGCTTTGCCTTTTCGCTCGAGCGTCTGGAGGCCGCGCGCACCTCGGCCGAGGACGCCGCTTCCGACGGCGATCACGCCGTGGGTCGCGGCGTCGAGGGTCCGCTGCGCATCGCCGTGCCCAAGGGCTCGCTCAAGGCCGACACGCTCGACGTGCTCGAGGCCGCGGGCTTGGACGTCTCTGAGCTGCGTGACCCCGGCCGTCACCTGATTGTGCGCGGTCGCGACACGCGTGCCGGCGAGGGCACGGTCGGCGATATCGAGTTTGTCATCGTGCGCCCCAGCGATGCGCCCGCCTTTGTGGGCTGCGGTGGTGCCGATTGCGGCATCTGCGGCTGGGACTCGCTCATCGAGGCAGACCTCAACTTGCTGCAGCTGGTCGACCTGGGCTATGGCCTGTGCACCTTTATCGAGGCGGAGCCCGCGTGGCGCGCCGGTCAGGCCGAGCGCAACTATGCCCGCCGCGGGTCACTTCGCGTGGCCACCAAGTACCCGCGCATCGCGAGTGCCTGGTATGCCGAGCGAGGCGTGAACGCCGACATCGTTTCACTGCACGGCAACATCGAGTTGGGCCCCATCGTCGGCATGACCGATCGCATCGTGGATATTACTGCCACGGGCGCCACGCTGCGCGACAACGACCTGGTCATCACCGGTCGCATTATGGACTGTACGGCCCGCTTCTTCGTCAACCCGGGTGCTGCGCGCCTGGATCCGCGCGTGCGCAATCTGGCAGATCGGCTGGCAGCGGCCGTGAAGGACAAGCATTTTGAGCCCGTTGCGGGCTCGGCACAATAGCGCGAGCACACACGGGCGTCCCAACGTCTGGGCTGCGGGCCGATTGGCGCCGCCGCCCGGCCTCTCGTTTTTCGAACACAACCTCGACCGATAGGGGATACCGATATGAAGACCATCAAGCTTGCTCCCGGTGAGCGCCTCGTTACCAACCAGCTCAACCGCAAGGGTGTGCTGCCGCAAAACATCGTCGACGCCGCCCGCGATATCGTGGCCAACGTGCGTGCCAACGGCGATGCCGCGGGGCGCGATTACTGTCAGCGTTTTGACGGCGTCGAGCTGCAGAGCTTCCGCTTGCCGCAGGAGCAGATCGATGCCGCGCTCGAAGGTCTCGATCCCGCTTTTGTCGCTGCGCTCGAGAAGGCCGCGCGTCAGATTCGCGAATTCCACCAGCGCGAGGTCGAGCAGAGCTGGTTTACCACGCGCCCGGACGGCACGATGCTCGGCGTTAAGGTGACCCCGCTTGCCGCGGCTGGCATCTACGTGCCGGGCGGCCGTGCGCAGTATCCCTCCACCGTGCTCATGAATGCCATTCCCGCCAAGGTCGCCGGCGTTGAGCGCGTGGTCATGGTGACGCCGCCGCAAAAGGACGGCCTGATCAGCCCCTACACGCTCGCCGCGGCAAAGCTCGGCGGCGTGGACGAGATCTATATGGTGGGCGGCGCTCAGGCTGTGGCCGCGCTGGCGTACGGTACCGAGACCATTCCGCGCGTCGACAAGATCACCGGCCCGGGCAACGCCTTTGTCGCCGCTGCCAAGCAGATTGTCTCGGGCGACGTGGGTATCGACATGGTTGCCGGCCCCTCCGAGGTCTGTGTGCTGGCCGATGCCACGGCCAAGCCTATGGTGGTTGCGGCCGACCTGATGGCCCAGGCCGAGCACGATCCGCTGGCAGCTTGCTATCTGGTGACCTGCGACGAGCAGTTTGCGCGTGAGGTCGAGGCGGGTATCGACATCCTGGTGGCGCAGTCGCCGCGTGCCGAGATCACGCGCGCCTCGCTCGATAACGAGGGCACCATCGTAGTGGCCGGCGCGCTGGGCGCTGACGACGGGGAGGGGCCCTCGGGC
>UROA01000060.1 GCA_900549355.1 uncultured Collinsella sp.
TTCTTAAGAAGCGCCCAAGCGTCTCGTTGGCAGCCATGCCGTGTGCGTTGCCGGTCTTTACGGCCGATGCGGCGCGCAGGGCGTCGAGCTCGCGCTTGCACTCCTGGCACATACCGACGGTGCGGGCGGCCTGCTCGGCCTCCATGCCGCCGGCCTTTTGCAGCAGGCGCTTGGCATAGTCGATCTCCTTGTGCGGGGCAAACGGCTTGCCGCAACGCGAGCAGTGCTCGAGCGCATAGACGCTCTTGCTGGTGAGGTCGTCCTTGCTCATGACGGCCAGCTCAAACTCCTCGGTGAGCTTGATGGCCTCCATGGGGCAGGCTTCCTCGCAGCGGCCGCAAAAGATGCAGCGGCCGTAGTCGATTGACCAGGTAATGGTATCGGCCGCAAGGTCGGTGTCCATGCGAATGGCATCGGCCGGGCACGCCACGCCGCAGGCACCGCAGGCGATGCAGAGCTCGGCATTGTGCTCGGGCTTGCCGCGCATGTCCTTGTTGGTGGGGAACGGCGCAAACGGGTACTTGACCGTCGCGTCGCCGGCCTTGGCGTTAACCTTCCAAAGCTTCAGCATATTAGAGCGCCTCCTCATCGAGCGGAGCGGCCATGGTGCCCTCGCCCGCGAGCGGCGACTTGTCGCGCCAGAAGTTCTCGAACTGCTCCTTGTCGAGCACGTGGTCGCGCTTGGCGGCGACATCGGTCACCGTCACGCGGTCGGTGCAGGAATAGCACGGGTCGAGCGAGCCAACGATCAGCGCCGCATCGCCCACGGTGTTGCCGCGGAACATGTAGCGCAGGACCGGCCAGTTACTGTACGTGGCGGCCTTGGCGCGCCAGCGGTAGCACTTCTGGTTATTGCCGAGCATGGCCCAGTGCACGTCCTCGCCGCGCGGCGCCTCGGTGGCACCGATGGCGTACTTGTGCGGGGTGTACTCCCAATCCGTGGTGAGGATGGGGCCCGACGGGCAGTTCTCGAGCATGGTCTCGATCATATCGATCGAATCGTAGACCTCCTGGATGCGAACGGCGGTACGGCCGAAGGCATCGCAGGTGTCAGCCGTGGCGGCGTGCATCTTTTGAACGTCCGGATCGGCGTAGCCGTCGAAGGGATGGTCGAAGCGCACGTCGCGGGCATAGCCCGAGCCACGCATGAGCGGGCCGACCGGCGAGAAGTCGCGTGCGATCTTGCGGTCCAAGATGCCGATGCCACTCGTACGCTCAATAAAGTTGGGCGTGGAGAGCAAGACGTCGACGAGCTCCTGAACCTCGGAGCGCAGCTGGTGGATGGTCGTGAGCGTGGAGAGCTTCTGCTCGGCCAAAATGTCGCGACGCACGCCGCCGATCACGTTGAGGCCGTAGGTCTTGCGGTGACCGGAGAGCTTCTCGGCCAGGTCCATGGACTTCTCGCGGACGCGGAAGAACTGCTGGAAGCCGGAGTCGAAGCCGGTGTAGTGCGATGCGAGGCCAATATTGAGCAGGTGTGAGTGCAGACGCTCGACCTCGAGCATGATGGCGCGGATGTACTGGGCGCGCGGCGGGACATGAATGCCCTGGGCGCGCTCGACGGCCTCGGCATAGGCCACCGAGTGGGCGCAGCCGCAGATGCCGCAGATGCGGTCGGCGAGGAACGTCACGGCGTCATAGTTCAGGCGCGTCTCGGCGACCTTCTCCATGCCGCGGTGCACGTAGAACAGACGGTAGTCGGCATCGACGATCGTCTCGCCCTCAACGAACAGGCGGAAGTGGCCGGGCTCGTCGGAGGTGATGTGCAACGGTCCCATGGGGACGAGCGTGGTCTCCTTGCCCTTGGTGTCGGCCAAGAATTCGTAGTTTTCCATGTCGCTCGCGGGGGCGGGGCGGAAACGGTAATCCATCGAATCCTTGCGCAACGGGTACAGCCCGCTGGGCCAATCGTCGGGAAGCACCAGGCGACGGCGGTCGGGCAGACCCTCGGGAATCAGGCCGAACATATCGCGCAGCTCGCGCTCGCCCCACACGCAGGCGGGGACGAACGGCGTCACGGACGGGAACGTCATCTTGGCGGGATCGACCTCGGTGCGCACGGTCACCCAGCCGGGGTCCTCCCCCTCCATGGAGATGACGTAGTACACGGCGTAACGGCCGCACAGGCTGCGCTCATCGTTGCCGATGATCACGGGAATCCAGCCGTAGCGCTCGTAGTACAGGTAGTGGACGGCCTCGGGCAGTTTGTCCTGCTTGACGGTAATCGTCAGCTGGTCCTCGCACTGCCACTCGACCTTCTCGATGCAGCCCGGAACAGCGCGGCGCAGGGCCTCGACATGGCTCTCGCAGCGACGGGCATACACCTTGTTCTCAGTTTCAATCATTCGTTACTCCACCTCGCTCTGAGCGGTCTCGGTACCGAACACAGCGCGGTACATCGGCGTCGCGTGAAGTTCCTCGGTGCTCTGCTCGAGCACGATGCCGGTCGCGGTCTCCACACCGTGCACGAGAGGCAGCGGGGTGGCGATGCCAAACCACAAGATCATGACGGCCAGGATGATTTCGGGGATAAGCATGAGCGCCGGGGCCTCATGCTTGCCCATGCCCTGGGGCGCATGGCCGAATACCGACTTGAGTGCGATGCGGGTGAGCGCGGAGATGGCCACGGTAAGACCGAGGGCGACCACGACGACCAGCCACATGGGACCGGCGGTAACACCGGCGACAAAAGTCAGGAACTCGGAGATAAACATGCCAAAGGGCGGGAAGGCGCCAAGACCGAGCAGCGCCAGGACGGCGAGCGCGGCGGTTGCGGGGGCAACCTCGACGACGCCCTGGATCTTGGCCAGGCTACGCGTGCCAAAGGCGTGCTGGATGTTGCCGGACACGCAGAAGGCAAGCGTCTTGGTAAAGCCGTGGAACACGCAGTGCAGCAGGGCCGCGGCGATACCCAGCGGGCCGCCGATACCCAGGCACAGGGCGATAACGCCCACGTTCTCCACAGACGAGTACGCAAAGCGGCGCTTGAGGTCGTCCTGGCGAAACATCGAAAGTGCCGCCACCAAAATGGACAGCGTGCCGACAATCAGCAGCAAAAGTTGCGGATACTCGGCGCCCACGGCCTGGATGGTAAAGCCATAGAAGCGCATGATCACAAGCATGGCGCACTTGAGCAGCACGCCCGAGAGCAGGGCCGAGACAGGGCTCGGGGCCTGGGAGTGGGCATCGGGCAGCCAAGTGTGCATGGGGAACAGGCCGGCCTTGGTGCCAAAGCCGATCACGACAAACGCAAAGGCGAGGCGCATGAGCGTCGGGTCGAACTGGTCGGCATACGGAAGCACGCACGACAGGAATGCGGCCTCGTGGGCGTTGGGAATCACGTCGGCGGCGTTGGCGTAGATCAAAAGCGTACCGAACAAGCCAAAGGCCACGCCGGCGGTGCAGACCATCGCATACTTCCAAGAAGCCTCGAGGGCCGTCTTGTTCTTGTAGATACCCACGAGGAACACGGTGGAAAGCGTGGTTGCCTCCACAGCGGCCCACGTGAGGATCATGTTGTTGGACAGGCACGCGAGCAGCATGGTGAACACGAACAGGCTAAACAGCGCAAAATACTGCTTGGCGCGCTCGGCGGGCATGGAGCCCTCCTCGATATCGGCCTTTACATAGGGCAGCGAGAACAGCCCCGTAAGAAAACCGATAAAGCCGATGAGCAGCACAAAGATGGCGCCCAGCGAATCGAGGTGGAACCACAGGCCAAGAGCGCTCGCGGTGTCGCCGCTCATAAGGACGTCGCCGGCCGTCATAATCGACAGCACCAGGACGGCTGCGACGGAGACCAGGTTGAGACCGGCAAACACGTTATAGGACGTGTTCTTGGGCAAAAACGCCATAACCAGCGAGAACACCAAAGGAGTCGCGAGCAGGGCGAGAATCAACGTTTCCATGGACTACCCCCTCAGCTCGGACAGGTCGCGCGCATCGAGCGAGTGGGAGTCGTCCCAAATGCGACGCACGACGATGGACATGATGATGACGGCAAAGATGGCGTCGGTGGCGATACCGATCTCGATGATCTCGGGAGCGGTGGGAGCCAAAAGCGCGAGCGTCACATGGCTGCCGTTTTCCATAAGGCAGTATCCAAAGATCTGCTTCATGATGTTGCGCTGCGAAATGATGCAGGTGAGGCCCACAAAGAAGTGAGCGAAGCTAATAGCGAGCGCAGGCGTTGCGACCTCGGCCGTGGGCAGGCTGATCTGCGTCACGACGGCAAAGCAAATCGCGACCTCGACGGCGATGATGCAAATGGCCCACGCGGGCTTAAGGCCGGCCTTGAGCGATGCGTCGCTCGGCTCACCCATCTTCTTGTATGCGCGGTTGAGGATATAAGGGACCAGGACGACCTTGGTGATAAAGGCAGATCCAGCCCACATAAGCAGCTCCTGCGCACCAGTGGTGACACCGAGCGTGGCGAGAAGCCCCACGAGCACCAGCGACTGCACCGCATACCAGTGGATGGAATGTTTGATGTTCTTGGAGACAACCACCATGGTGGACGTGACGATCAGAAGGCCGCCAAGGATGTTGACGATCGAATAACCCATGTCGTTCTACCTCCTAACCGATCCAGCTGGCCGAAAGCGGGCCGCTGACGATGACCATGATGATGAGCACGATGAACACAAACGCCATCGCGCGGGGAAGCGGGGCTCCCGCAGCGACCTCTTCGCTCGGCTCGGCGGGCAGGCAATAGCCCATCCACTTGAGGAACCAGGCGAAGGTGGCGACGGTCTCGGCGACCATAATGCACACGAGCACCAGGATCGCGACGTTGCCGGCACCCACAGAAAAGCCGCCGGCGATGATTTGGAACTTCGAGAAGAACGTGTTCATGGGCGGCACGCCGGCAATGGCGAGCGCCGCGACACCAAAGCCCACGCCCGAGATCGGGTACTTCTTTACGATGCCGCGAAGCTTGGGCAGCATACGCGTGCCGAGGGTAAAGGAGAACGAACCGGCGATCAGGAAGAACAGGGTCTTGGCGAAGGCGTGGTTAAAGATGTGGCACACGGCACCGTCAAAGGCCAGCTGGCTGCCAAAGACCGAAAGGCCCAGACCAAAGAACACATAGGAGAGCTGGGCGATCGTGGAGAAGGCCAGCAGGCGCTTCATGTCCTTTTGCGGCAGGTACATAAGGAAACCAAAGAGCATGGTGACCATGGCGTCGATAATGGCGACCCAGCCCACGATCTCGGGAATCTCGCCGGCAGAGACGAGTGCACGCGCGAACACGCACACGCCGACCTTAACCATCGAGGCACCATGCAGGTAGGCCGAAACAGGCGTCGGCGCCTCCATGGCCGAAGGCAGCCACATGTACATGGGAACCTGTGCGGACTTGGCCCAGGCCGCAAACAGCACGAGCAAAAGGACGATAGCCTTGAGCTTGGCGTCGAGGCCGGCAATCGCGGTGATGGCGAAGGTACCGGTGTGGGCAAACACGATAGCGGCGCCCAGATACAGGCCGAGCGCACCGATATGCGTGATGATCAGGGCCTTCATGCCGGCCTTCTTGGCCGTAGGCGACATGTAGTAGCTGATCAGGCCCCAAGAGCAGGCACCCGTGATCTCAAAGAACACGAGCTGGCCCAAAAGGGTCGAGCTGTACACGAGGCCGGCCATGGCACCGATGAAGGTCGCGAGGTACGCGTAGAAGCGACGACGCGGTGCGTCGGGATGCTCACGGTTATTCTCGCTCATATAGGGAATCGAATAGATCACGACAAGCAGGCCGATACCCACAAAGGCGGGCGCGAGCAGCGTGCTCATGCGATCAAAAGTGAATCCCATGACGAGGGTCTGCCCAAACGAGATCAGGGGGACCTGCGTGTCGGGCATGCCGGCGCCAGCGAAATTCGCGGCGAGGGCGATGGTGCAGACCGTCGAGACGGCGGCACCCAAAACGCTGAACCACTTGGCGTACGGACGGGGGAACAGGGCGACGAGCACCGAGGCCACCATCGGGGCCGCGATAGCGACCAAGCCGAGAAGGGACAGACTGACTGCAAATGACATTGTTTCTCCCTTCTCCTACACGCCGACGACCACGAAGACAAACGCCAGAACGGCGATGCCCACGACGGCCCAGGTCTGATTGCCAAGCACCTTAAAACGCGAGCGCGAGCAGGAGTTCTCGATCACGCCGCATACGACAAAGTCGATCAGGCACTTCACCAGGAAGATGACTGCGCCCAGAACGGCGGCGGCGCCCACGGTCGCGGGCTCGCCCCAGGGGACGAAGATCGCGCAGAACCAAGCGACGACCAGGACCTGCTTCATGGACATGGCGAGCTTGGCCATGGCGAGCGACGGGCCGGAAAGCTCGGCGAGCGGTCCTTCCTGAAGCTCCTGCTCGGCCTCGGCCTGATCAAAGGGCAGCTTGCCGAGTTCCATGTAGCAGGCGATCGCAAAGGCGATGCCGGCGAGGATCACGGCGACCGGCGCGTCGATGGCACCCGTCATGATGTGCTGGCCCATGGTGGCGATGTCGGTGGAGCCGCACACCAGGGCGGCGGCAAACAGCGCCAGCAGCATGGACGGCTCGATGAGCACGCTCATGAGCAGCTCGCGGACGCCGCCGATACCGGCGTAGGCGTTGGACGAATCCACACCGCAGAGGGCGAAGAAGAAGCGGGCGAGCGCCAGGCTGTACATGATGGTGATGGCGTCACCAAAGACCGGGATGGGGCTTTGTGCCGTAAAGAGCGGCAGGCCCATCGCGAGCATAAAGGCGACGGCGAAGAACAGCGGCGGCATGATGCGCAGCGCAAAGCTCGCATCCTCGCTTTGGGACTCGGGGCGCGCAAAGAGCTTGGCCAGGTCGCGGTAGTCCTGCATGATGCTGGGGCCGCGACGGTTGTGCATCTTGGCGCGGATCACGCGGCCGAGACCGGAGAAGAACGGTGCGACGGCCATGACGACCACGCCCTGCAGAACGGCAAGTACGATGTTGTTCATGCTCTCCCCTCCTTAACCCATTTGCACGGCGAGCACGAGGAACACCACGAGTGCCGCGACGATGTAGCAGATATAGATGCTGTAGTTGCCGCCCTCGAGCTTAGTCGCGAGGTCGGCGAGCTTCTCGACACCCTTATGCGGGGCATCGACGAGAACCTTGTCGGGTACGGGCTCCACAGCCTCGGCCACACCGGTGAGCTTCTGGAAGAAGTGCGCGATGGACCAGCAGACAGCCGTGCAGCGGTCGCGCAGCGTGTAGAGCGGCTGCATAAACCAGGACACCTCGGAGGCAAAGGTCGTAGCCACGACGGGCATATGCTCGTTGGGAGCATAGCCGCATGCCCACGGCTGGGACTTCTGCACCTTGCCGACGGTCTTGAGCTTGCGATAACCGCAGGCAAGGCCAACGAGCACCACAAGCGCAATAGCGATCGCGGGCGTGGAGGTGGCAGCGCCGGAGTACTGGTTCATGAGCTGCATGCCCTCGGCGGCAAACACGCCACCGTACGGATGCAGCACGGACGCGGCGACATCGACCAGCACGGGAGCGATCACGGGAGCGCCAATGCCCAACACGACGCAGATGGCAGCGAGCAGGCCCTGCGCAAACACCATGGGGGCGGGAACCTCCTTGGCATTGGCCGCGGCCTCGGAGCGGGGCGCGGAGGCAAAGGAGACGCCATAGGCCTTGACGAAGCACGTGACAGCCAGCGCGCCGGTAATGGCGAGCGCGACGGCAGCGAACACAGCCACAATCATGACGGCCTTGTCACCCTGCATGGCGGCATTAAACAGCGACTGATAGGTAAACCACTCGGACACAAAGCCGTTGAAGGGCGGGATGGCCGAGATGGCAAGCGCGCCAACGAGGAAGCAGATGGCCGTTGCCGGCATACGACGGAACAGGCCGCCCATCTTCTCCATATTGCGCGTACCCGTGGAGTACAGCAGCGCACCGGCGCCCAAGAACAGCTCGCCCTTAAACATCGCGTGGTTAAACGTGTGGTAGAGGGCGGCCATCAGAGCCAGGACGGCGATGCCGACCGAGTTGAGCGCCATGGCGGCCATGGAGGCGCCGACGCCGAGCAGAATGATGCCGATGTTCTCGACGGAGTGATAGGCCAGCAGGCGCTTGATGTCATGCTCCTGCAGGGCGAAGGCCACGCCGAGGACCGACGAGATCGCACCGAAGACCATGACCATAAGACCCCACCAGACCTGAACGCCCGAGGCGGAGAGCAGGTCGAGGCCCACCTTGAGGATGCCGAAGATACCGATCTTGATCATGCCGCCGGACATGAGGGCCGACACGTTGGACGGCGCCTCGGGATGTGCCTTGGGCAGCCAGCCGTGCAGCGGGATGATACCGGCCTTGGCGCCAAAGCCAAAGAAGGCGAGCACGAAGCACACGGATGCGACCGCGGGGCTAAACTGCGTGGCGCGGAAATCCGCAAAGGCAAACGAGCCGCCGGCGAAGTTGGTCATGGTGAGGAAGCTCGCCATGATGAGCACAAAGCCCACGTGCGCGATCACAAAGTAGAGCCAACCGCCATGGATGGAGTTCTCGTTCTCCTCGATCACGACCAGGAAGTACGAGGTCAGCGACATGAGCTCAAAGGCGACCAGGAACCAAAACACGTTGTCGGCGGTGATGACGAGCATCATGGACGCCACGAAGGTGTTAAAGAAGAAGCCGGCGCGGCCCTTTTTGCCCGGGTACTCATCAAAGTAGTTGAGACCGTAGATCGAGCCGGCAAACGCGAGCACCGAGATGAGCGCCACGAACAGGCCGGACAGCTGATTGAGCAGCAGCTGGAAATGGGCAAACGGGAAAAACACGATGGTGTCGACCGACGTGACATCGCCCAGCACGGCCTGGATACCGGCCACAAACGAAAGCACCGCGGCGACGGCGCCGATAAGGCAGCCGGCGGTCTTGGCGGCGTTATCGGCCTTGATCAGCAGAACCGAGGCGAGCGCACCGATGCACGAGACGGCAAGCGATGCGATAAACAGCGTCATGCTATCCATTGTTTACGCTCCCTTCTGCTTTCTCGGAGAGGCCCTGGGCCACAGCGGTAACGTCGACGACGGGACCGTTTTCGATCGAGCGCAGGCGCTTGGCCTCGTCGAGCTCGCGGTCGGCCGCGCCGCCCATGACGGTCAGCGCCTTGGTGGGGCACGCCGCCACACAATGCGGGCCGTCCGGATCGAAGGCGCACAGGTCGCACTTGACAGCGCAGGTGTACTGGCCGGGAGCCCACGTAAGCAGACTGCTCAGGGACTTAGGATACGAAGGCGTCGGGTCGCACATGCCTGCGACACCGGCGATAGACGTGCCATCGGGATGGATGGCTCCGAAGGGGCATGCGATGGCGCACAGCCTGCACCCGATGCACTCCTGCTCCTTGACGTGGATGCGATCGCCATCGTGCTCGATGGCATTCACCGGGCAGACCTCGGCGCAGGGGGCACCCTCGCAATGGTGGCAGGCAAGGGCGGCCGAAATACCGCCGGTCTTCACGAGCGCCAGGCGCGGCGTATCCTGAAGACCCTGCATCCGGTGGGCGTCGGCACAGGCGGACTGGCATGTTCCGCAGCCGATGCACCTCTCCGGGTTGATGTCGATGAAGCGGTTCATCCCCACTTCCTTTCAAAATAACGGGCCGGGCTCCCGAACGTACGGGACGCCCGGCCCAAATAGCCAACGAGAACGGGACTACACGATTTGGTTCACGTGCGTCTCGTCGTCGAACTTGGCGGCGCCGGGCTCAACGTCCTGGGGAGCGGCGGCGTCCACCAGAGCCTGCTTGAGCTCGGTGTACTGACGCTCCACCTCGCCCTCGGCCCAGACCTGGTCGGCGATAGCGTCGACCTGACAGGCGGAGAACTTGTCCTCGGGCGTATGCGAGACCGGGTCGACCTTGTGAATGGTCAGCTCGTTGCACTTGCCGATCCACCACTGGTAGGTCATATAGACCGTGCCCTTGTTGATGCGGTCGCTCACGTCGGCGCGGCTGTATACCTGGCCGCGGCGGCTGTGAATCGAGACGATGTCGCCGTTCTTGATGCCGCGCGCCTCGGCGTCCGCGGGATTCATGCGGACAAAACCGGGCTCGTCGGCAAGCAGCGCCAGCGTCTTGCAGTTGCCGGTCATCGAGCGGCAGCTGTAGTGGCCGACCTCGCGGACGGTGCACAGGATGAGCGGGTACTCATCGTCGGGAAGCTCGGAAGGCGCCTCCCAGTCGTGCGCCATCAGGTTGGCGCGACCGTCCTTGGTGGTGAACTTGCCACCAGCGAACATGTCGGGCGTACCGTGGTCGTTCACATCGGTGCTCTTGACAGGCCACTGGGCGTAGCCGCCCTCGGGAGCCATCTTCTCGTAGGTCGCGCCCACAAAGTTGGGGCACAGGCTAATGCACTCGTTCCAGATCTGCTCGGTGTTGTCGTAGTGCATGGGATAGCCCATACGCGTGGACAGGTCCGCGAAGATCTCCCAGTCGTGACGGCACTCGCCCTTGGGCGGAACGGCCGCGTCAAAGTGCTGGAAGCTACGGTCGGATGCAGTAAAGACACCCTCGTGCTCGCCCCAAGAGGTAGCGGGCAGGATGACGTCGGCGAGCATGGTCGTCTGCGTCATAAAGATGTCCTGGCAAATGAACAGATCCAGCTCGGAGAGCGTCTTGCGCATACCGGCCGAATCGGGCTCGGTCTGCACCGGGTCCTCGCCGTAGTTGTAGAAGCAGTGCACCTTGCCCTCGTCGACCAGGTGGCCCAGGTCGGTGAGCTTGTAGCCCTCCTCGAGCGGGAGCTTTTCCTCGGGCACGCCCCAAGCCTTGGCAAACTTGGCACGCACTGCCGGGTCGGTGACCTTTTGGTAGCCAGGGTACAGGTTGGGCAGCATGCCCATATCGCAGGAGCCCTGGACGTTGTTCTGACCACGCACGGGCGCGAGGCCGGAATTGGGTTTGCCGATCTGGCCGGCAACGCAGGCGATGGAGGCGATGGTATGCACCGTCTTCAGGTTCTGCTTCTGCTGGCATACGCCCATACCCCAGCCAATGATGGCAGAGGGCTTCGCCGTGGCGTACATCTCGGCAGCTTGGTGGATCAACGCGGGCTCGACACCCGTGATGTCCTGTACGGATTCGGGAGTGTAGTTCTTGATGGTCTCCCACCACTCGTCAAAGCCGTTCGTATGCTCGGCGACGAATTCCTTGTCGTAGAGGCCATCGTTGACCAAGCAGTTGGCAAAGGCGTTGAGGAACGCGACGTTGCAACCGTTCTTGATCGGAAGGTAGAGATCGGCGATACGCGCGGTTTCGATATGGCGCGGGTCGGCGACGATGATCTTGCAACCCTTTTCTTTGGCTCGCACGATACGCCTTGCGACGATGGGGTGCGAATCGGCAGGGTTATAGCCGAAGAGGAAAATGCAGCCCGCATCCTCCATACCGGGGATGGAGCATGACATGCAACCTGAACCAACCGTGTCCATCAGACCGAGGACAGTAGGGCCGTGTCATGGAGTGGGAAGGATAAACTGGACTTTCTTTTAAGGATCCTCAAGCGTATTG
>UROA01000061.1 GCA_900549355.1 uncultured Collinsella sp.
CGTAGCGGGTGGTTTAAAGCTGGCCGCTGCGCGGCCAGCAGACTAAAGTCTTGAACCAAAGATGGCCCGCAGTGGCCATCTCGCCAAAGATCGCCTCGGTGGTAAACAACGTACCCAGGCCAACGACGATTCCGGAAAATGCGAAAAGAATTGCAGGCGTGTACATTGCACCGCCGAAACGTTGTATCTTTTGCATCATGACGGGGGATCCCCCTCTCTTCATTCGGAGCGACTGCGGTTTTGGCTTCACTCGAGACCGCAGACGCGCCGTTTGCGTGTACCTCGTGCAATAGGACGGGTGGGCCCGTGTCCCCGGCTTCTTGCGCTTCTATTTTTATCATATCACTTATCTAGACAAGTTAATACGATTTCTATGTTCGGTCAGCGGTCGATTATTGACCGTAAACGGTATAAGTCCAGTATTTTGCCTGCTAAATCCGACATATCTGATGGCTGCAATTTATATTTCTTTTCTACTTGTCTAGATGTGCTTGTCTATATCTATAGACATGCCTATACTTCATTACAACATTCACCGCCACGTTAAGGAGTCACCATGAAAAGCGCGGTCTTCTATGGAAAGCACGACCTCAGAGTCGAGGAATCGGCAAAGCCGGCCGTGGGCAGGCGCGACGTTCTGATCAACGTCAAAGCTTGCGGCGTCTGCGGCACCGACGTTCATATCTATGAAGGCGACAAGGGTGCAGCCGACGTTACCCCGCCCACGATCCTTGGTCATGAGTTTGCGGGCGTTGTCGAGGCCGTGGGCAGCGACGTCGCTGGCTTTAAACCGGGCGATCGCGTGTGCATCGACCCAAACCATCCCTGCGGCTGCTGCGAACCCTGCCGCGACGGAATCAACCACTACTGCGAGCATATGACCGGTTACGGCACCACCGTTAACGGCGGCTTTGCCGAGTACTGCTCCGTCGATATGCAGCAAGTCTACAAGTTGGGCGATCACACCAGCTTTGAGCAGGGTGCTATGACCGAGCCCGTCGCCTGCTGCCTGCACGGCATCGATATGTGCAACATCAAGCCCGGCAGCACAGTTGTCGTTATCGGCGGTGGCATGATCGGTCTGCTCATGATGCAGCTTGCTAAAAACGCCGGCGCCACCAAGGTTGTCTTGCTCGAGCCTGTCGAAGGCAAGCGCGAGGTTGCGCTCAAACTCGGCGCCGACCTGGCAATTGATTCCATCCACGAGGACGTCCCGGCCCGCCTGAAGCAGGAGGGCGTCGGCAACGTCGATGTCGTTATCGAGTGTGTTGGCAAGCCCGTCACCATCGAGCAGGCCATCCAGATCGCCGGCCACAAGGCTACGGTCATGATGTTCGGCCTCACCAAGCCCGATGAGACAATCACCGTCAAGCCCTTCGAGGTCTTCCAGAAGGAGCTTGTGCTTACCTCGTCCTACATCAACCCTTATACGCAGCGTCGCGCGCTCGAGCTCATCGACTCTGGCAGGCTCGACGTATCCTCGATGGTCGCCAAGGTGGCTTCCCTCGACGAACTCGGCGCCATCCTGTCAGACCCAGCTCTGCGTGCCATGGGTAAATATATAATCGACCCCAGCAAGTAAATCGATCGACACTTGTGCGAGCAGTCCTCATCCACCGCTCGCGCACTCAGCTCTAGGAGACCGTCATGGCGCGAGCCATCTTCCAAACCATTTATGACAACGTGAAGCAGTCGATTGACGACGGCACATACGCCTATCTAAGCTATCTGCCTTCGGAGACTGAACTCACGCAGCTGTTTGGCTGTTCGCGCATGACGGTCCGTCGCGCCATCTCGATGCTTGCGGCAGATGGATACGTGCTCCCCCAGCAAGGCAAAGGCATGCGCGTCATTCGCAACATCAGTGACGAGACGAATCGTGGTGGCGGCGGACTCGAGACCTTTAAGGAAACCGCAGCTAGCCGAGGCTTTGAGCTCAAAACGGTCACCACTGTCTTTGAGCTCCTCGTCTGTAACAAGGCGCTCTCCAAGATTACCGGGTTTCCCGAAGGCTGTGAACTCACACGTGCTAAACGCATCCGTTATGCAGACGGACGAGCCGTGTGCTCCGACGACTCCTATTACCTAAGCTCACAGGTACCGGGGCTGACACCCGAGATTGTCAACGACTCGATCTATCGTTACCTCGAAGAAGGCCTTGGAATTAAGATTGCCACGGGCAAACGCGATGTAACGATTGAGCATCCCACGCCCGAGGATACACGCGTACTCGATCTCGACGACTTTAACGCACTCGCCGTTGTACGCGGGCAGACCTACAACGCCGACGGCATCCTTATGGAATACACCGAGACAAAGCAGGTTCCCGGGTTCTTTTTGCTCCATGAAACCGTGACGCGCAACGGTACCGGTCGAACCGGCCACCAAAGTAGCATGAACTAACCATTTATTAGTTGCGGTGGAATAGTTCCTAGAATGGCCAGCTTAAGGGCAAAACAGGAACTATTCCACCGCAACTTTTTTGGCCGGCGGGGCAACACCTGTCCCACCGGCCATCATGTACGCTCTTTTAGCTAGTCCGCAAGCTTCTCCACCTGATCGAGCATCTTGCCGAGCTTAGCCTTTGCTTCGGCCTTGGCCTTCTGGGCCTCTTCGTGGGCTTTGGCCTTTTGCGCAGCCTTTTCCTCGGCCTCGGGATCGACGACAACCAAGTTGGACGCATCGTGTTCAACCAGCTTGAGCGCATGCTCGGGGCACACCTTGACGCAGGCTCCGCAACCTAGGCAATACGTGGACTCCAACGCAAAGCGGCCGCTTCCCACCAGATCACAGGCAAACGTGGGGCACACGTTGACGCACTCGCCGCACGACGTGCACTTGTCAAAATCGCACTCCGGCGTGCTCACCTGCATATTCTGGGCAAGCTCGGGATGGTTCTGCAGTGTCGAGAGCACCAGCTGCCGCCCATGGGTGAGCGAACGGCGACGCTTGGTCGTCGTGGTGCCGCACATGGTGTTGAGCGTGCGCTCCAGCTGGGTAATCTGATGGCGATGGGCTTTGAGCTTCTGCGTCACCGAGGCCAGCGCCGCCGTCGCCGGGTTGAGCTTGGTCACCGTCAGGCCCGTGGTGCGGGCAATCTTTTCCATGTACTCCTTGCGCTCGTACTCGCGGCGCTTATGGCACTTGAGGCTCTTGGGGTCGACCTCCAGGCCCATACCCGTGCCAGACCACTCTTCGGCCTTCGCAATCGCCTCGCCCAGAATGTCCTCACCGCCGGTGTTGCGGCATTTATCGCACACGCCCAACGGCAGGTACACACTCACGTTGGGATAGTCGGCCAGTACCGAGAACCAGGTCTCTGCCGTAATATCGCCCACGCAGGCAACGACGACTTCGTTTTCACGCGGCATGCGCTTAAGGGCACGCGTGCAGGTAACGTAGGCGGTCTCGTGGCTCGTAGCCGCCGAGACAATGTCGTCGTAGACGTTTTTGGGTGCAAGGCGCGGAGAGATGATCGCCTCGGTCGGGCAGGCAGCGGCGCACAGACCGCACTTGCGGCAGGAGTCGAGGATCTCGATGGCGTCTTCCTCGACCTCAATAGCGTTGACCGGGCACACGTCCATGCACGCGGTGCAGCCGCTCTTTTCGTTTTTGCAGGTCAGGCACGGAATGGTGTTGCCGCGCGGACGCTCCTTGTAGTCAGCAGGATTCCACTGCGGCACCGACGGATCGAGTGCATCGGTCACGCCGCCAAGCGGGTTTTTAAGAAAATCGAAACCTTTGCTGATCTCGATAATGTCATCAAACAGATCGTGTTCCTGCGCCATGCGCGGCCCCTCCCTGAGCAGTGCAAATAAGCAAGAGATAATGATACGCTATCGGCCCACGCCTCGGGCAAATTACACGCGGAGCATCTTTGCGGCAAATAGCCCATGGCCTATCGCCGCCTCGATTGCACAAGATCAATCAAGCGCCAAGCTATGCCTCGCACATGAGCTGCACGAGCTTCTGTTTGGTCACCTTGGCCTGCTCGTTGGCCATATTGCGCTCGTTTCTAAAGACCGCATTTGCAACACCCTGCAAATCGGCATCGGAAATCTCGCTGCACGGACCGTCCATCGAAGCCGCCGTGGGGCATACGCACAACGGCAACTCGGCATAAAACGCAACGGCCTTGGCGATATCGAGCATCTTGCCGCCGCCAATGCCCACCACCATGTCGCAATACTCGGCCCGGGCTTCCTTGGCCATTTCGACAACGGCATCTTCCGTACACGGACCGTTGTAAATCTTAAAGAACGGCTCGCTTAGATCTTCATCCAGAAATCCATCGACGATCTGCCTGCACAGCCGATCCTCGGTGCCCTGGTCAAACAAGACATAGGCAGCGCAGCCCAACCATGACAAATACCTGCCCTGACGCGAGAGCTCACCCGGCCCCTGAACATATCGTCCGGGACCGCCATAAACCATGGGAAGCGCCATACGAGAATCCGCCCTTTCATCAACAACAATTGGTGCAAAGCAACCTGACCCCTTTGCACCATAGCAAAAAGGGGCAAAGCCGTCTGCCGGCTTTGCCCCTTCCTTAGCTTGATTTACTCATCCATGAGATAGTAGTGGCCCAGCGCGTCGGCACCCAGGATGGCGTTTGCGACCATCTCGGGCGTCACCTCAAACGGCATGTTGCACATGGTGTCATCGGGCGCGCAGGCGGCCTCGGCAACAATCATGGCCTGCTCGCGCGTAAGCTCGGCAACGCCAAGCTCCTTCATCGTGACCGGCAGGCCCAGCTCAATGCAGAAGCCCAAGACTTCCTCGAGCTTCTCGGTCGGGGCATCCTCGAGTACCAGCTGGACGATGGTGCCAAAGGCGACCTTCTCGCCGTGATACATGCCGTGGCACTCGGGCAGCATCGTCAGGCCATTGTGGATGGCATGAGCAGCAGCAAGGCCCGAGCTCTCAAAGCCAATGCCAGAAAGCAGCGTATTGGCCTCGATGATATGCTCGACGGCAGGCGTGAGCGCACCCTTCTCCAGCGCGACCTTGGCCTTGACGCCATCGGCCATAAGCGTCTCGTAGCAGAGCTTGGCGAGCGCCAGACCAGCCATACCGCCCTTGCCGCCGGCGCAAGTGCCACCGTCGGCATCGTGCGTCGCCTGGGCCTCAAAGTAGGTTGCGAGCGCATCGCCCATACCGGAAACCGTCAGGCGCACCGGGCTCGCCGCGATAACCGTCGTATCCATCAGGACAATGTTGGGGTTTGCCTTAAGGAAGAGGTACTTGTCGAACTGGCCGTCATCGGTATAGAGCACCGAAAGCGCCGAACACGGGGCGTCGGTCGAAGCAATGGTGGGGCAAATGATAACCGGGGACTCCAGGTAATAGGCGACGGCCTTCGCGGTGTCGAGGATCTTGCCGCCACCGACGCCGACGATGATGTCGCAACCGTTGTCGCGAGCGAGCGCAACCAGGCGATCGACCTCGCCCTTGGAGCACTCGCCGTTAAAGTCCTCAAACAGCAGCTCGGCCTTAGCCTCGGCAAAGCCGCCCTCGATCTTGGCACCGACGCGCTTCTTGCCCGAAGGCGTCACGATGACGAGGGCCTTAGCGCCGAGCGGCTCGACATAGGAGCCGAGCTTGGCGAGCTCGTCCGGACCCTGGATGTACTTGCTGGGGCTATTGAAAATTGCAGCCATAACTATCCCATTCTCTAAAAAAGAAAGGGGCTCCGTACGGATACGTGCGGAGCCCCTCGTTACGATAACAAGAGTCGATTAGAAATCGATGTCGGTGTCGTAGTAGCAGGCCTTGAGAATCTTCTCGAAGTCAGCAGCCTTGGTCTCACGCGGGTTCTCGGGCGTGCAGGCGTCCTGCTCGGCGTTCGCGGCGATCTCGGGCAGCTTGGCGAGGAACTCCTCCTCGGAAACCATCTGCGGGTTCTCGGCGTCGACCTTCACGCCACCATTCGCGTAATCCTTGATGGACTGCGGAATGTTGAGCTGGTCGTTGAGGTCGCGAATCTTCTGGACGAGTGCAGCGATGAGCTCCTCGTTGGTCTCGCCGGGAAGGTGCAGGATCTCCTTGGCCACGTAAGCGTAACGCTCGGCAGCACGGGGATCCTTGGAGTTCCACTGGATGACCTTGCCCAGGTACATGGCGTTAGCGGCACCGTGGATGATGTGGCCGTTCTCAAAGGCAGCACCGGTCTTGTGAGCCATGGAGTGAACGATGCCGAGCAGGCCCGAGGAGAAAGCGATACCGGCGATGCACTGAGCCTCATGCATGTGCTGACGGGCCTCATGGTCGCCAGCATAGGACTTGGGCAGCCACTCGACGATCTCGCGGATGCCGTGCAGAGCGTTGGCGTCGGTGAACATAGAGGCGCAGGTGGAAACGTAGGCCTCCATGCAGTGGGTCAGAGCATCCATGCCGGTGTGAGCGCACAGCTTGGCGGGCATGGTGTAGGTGAGCTCGGGGTCGACGATGGCGACATCAGGGGTGATGTTGAAGTCGGCCAGCGGGTACTTGATGCCCTTGGCGTAGTCGGTAATGACGGAGAACGCGGTGACCTCGGTAGCGGTGCCGGAGGTAGAGGAGATGGCGCAGAAATGAGCCTTCTGACGCAGCTCGGGGAAGCTGAACGGCTGGATGATGTTATCGAAGGACTCCTCGGGATACTCGTAGAAGACCCACATGGCCTTAGCGGCATCGATGGGCGAGCCGCCACCGATGGCGATAATCCAGTCGGGCTCGAACTCGCGCATGGCCTCGGCGCCCTTCATGACCGTCTCGATGGACGGGTCGGACTCGACGCCCTCGAACAGCTTGACCTCGAAACCGCCTTCCTTAAGGTCGTTCTCGACGTCCTGCAGGAACCCGCCGCGGCGCATAGAGCTGCCGCCAGAAACGATGATGGCCTTCTTGCCCTTGAGGTTCTTCACCTCGTGGCGAGCGCCCTCACCAAAGTACAGATCGCGAGGATTGGTAAAACGTCCCATACTGTGCCTCCTAAACAAGCCCCTCTTAGACTTGCGTATATAACGGAGCACCCAATTGGCTCCGTTAGGACCGGTTTGCGCGTCGCCGGCGATGACAATGCGCGATGTCTAAACGTCTCAACGCTCAGACAAACACTATTTTACCGTTCTGGTTGGTCAGTTATTCACCTAAAGCCGCCAATGATGAAACGTTTTTTCTATCCCTGAAGACCCTTGTGCGGCATTCATACTCCCAAGCTGGGCAAACGTTTTATCAAGGTTGACTACATATCCCGGGCAGGACGGTGCCCCTCCAAAATATGCACCGTTCGCCGCCAAAAATCGACCGTTTGCGGCACCGTGATACCACTCGGTCGTCCAAGGTGCCGACATTTGTGCGACATCCGTCTTCGTGGTGCAAAGGTGCAAGTCCAAGTGCGGCACCCCCGGTGTGCCACATGCGGGTAAACTAGAACCTTATATAGAAACATTTGAACCCTAACCGCAGCAAAGGAGGCCCCATGGCATTCGATCCCATTCAAGAGGATTGCCATCGCCTCGTTCTTGAGGCCTTGCGCCGCGACAATATCCCGCTCACCGACGGTGCCGCCGTAGAGCGTCTGATGGAACAATTCACCCGTAACCCCGCGCCGCTCATCGTGCACGACCGCGACCGAGCTGGGCATCTGATCGCCAAGGTCGTCGAGGCTGTCGACTACCGCATCCCCTTTATCCCCGACGACGCCCAGGCAGAGCAAGAAGAAGCCGCAGCCGAGAACATGCTCCGCGAGGCGGCCGCGCTCGATCCGGCCAACTGGGATGCCCAGCGCATGCTGACGGCGCTCACAGCCGAATCCAACGAGGAATACGTGCAGTATCTGGTGTCCAAGTGCGACGAGGTGGAGCACGATCTGGCGCTCAAGATCGCCTCGGCGCAGGACCCCTACGAGCGTGAGGCCGCAGGCGACCTGACCCGCCGTCCCTACCTGCGCTGGCTTGCTGGCTTGGCATCGCGCGCGCTCATTAGCGGCCGCTACCGCATGTCGCTCGAAGCCGCAAATCGCAGCCTGGACTTTGCGCCCAACGACCCCGCCGGCGTCCGCCATACTGCGATGCTTGCCATGGCAAAGCTTGAATACCCTGCCGAGGAGCTCAAGCGTTTTCGCTCCGCCCACTCCGTACCCTATCTCGCGAATACCCCGCTGCGCCGCCGCCCCAAAGATGCGGAGCGCGACTTGGACCCGTGGACGCTCATCGCGCTGATGAGCGCAGCCTGGCGCGAGCTTGATTACGAGGGCGCCGAGCACTACCTGCGCATCCTGGTGCGCTCATGCCCGCACGCGGCTGAAGCACTCTACTTCCAAACCGAATTTCCCGATGGCGTCTATGCCCGCGTCAACGTGGGCGTGGGCTCCACCGACGAGCTTGTCCTTGCCCTGTCCGAGGCGACGCCGGTGCTGCAGGAGGGCCTAGGCGCGCCCGACAACGCCAGCTTTGCCGCCTGGGTCGCCACCAACGACATCGTGCGCTCCCAGATCGACGAACGAATCCTGCGCGCGGCCGAACAGGGATTGCCGTTTAAGGGAGGAGACCTCTAATGGATCCGAGCGTCTACATCCCCGCCTATCTGGAGCGCACCTATCTGGCGTCGCACCCCGAACTCACCGATGCAGCACGCGAGCTTGTCCATAACGACATCAGCGCAAACCCCCACAAGTATGCGCAGACCGAGCATGCCCAAGCGCTGCTGTCCTATGCCGGCGTTCATCGTCATTTGCTTGACGAGCTTCGCCGCATCGAGGACATGGGCAGCGACGAGGAGTTTGAGCAGACGCGCAACCGCCTGTTCGACGATATGCGCGATGAGCTGCTCAAGATCGTTCGCGTCGATGCGCATGTCCTCGATGCCCAGCTGCTCGCCATCATCCTGGCGGACACGCCCGTCGATGCCTGCCTGGGCGACTTGATGAAGCTCGAGACGAGTACGGCCGACTACCTGCAACAGAGCGTGCCCGGGTTTGATATGGAGGCCCCGCACTACTGGGCCAATAATGTTTTGGCCGACGGTATCACCGCAGCAGACCTTACCGTGAGCGAGCCGGCGCTTATTGGCTGGCTTCACACGCTCGAGGCCATCTCGCAGCTGTGCATGGCGAGCGCTCGTTACCGCGCTGCTGCCAACTACGCCCGCCGCGTCCTTAAGGCAGAAGGTTATCCCACCCGAGCTGCCGGCACCGTGTTGCTCGCCCTCGCCCGCTTGGAAGACCAGGACGGCTTTTTTGCCCTGGCACATCAGCTTGAGGAACAAATGGGGGCAGACGCACTCGAAAACTCTCCTTGGTACCTGCTCGCCCGCACGATCCTGCTGTTCAAAACAAACAAGATGCGCCCGGCGACGCGCGCACTGCGTGAGTTCGCTAACCGTTGCGAGGGCGGCGCGTTCTTCTTGCTGAACCCCATGTACCAGACGCCGTACCTTCCCTGCCGACCCGAGCCACGCGACCCCTGGGACCTCTCGCACCAGGCGGTTTGGGAAGCCGACGGCATTATCTCGGACACCCCCGACTTTGCCCCCTGGGCCAATGCCTGCGAAGACGTGTCGCAGCTTGCCCAGGAATTTGCGCGCCGCTACGGCTTTTAGCGACGCGATCGCCCCGACCATATCATCTATGTTAGGAACGGCTTCATGAACCTCCGCTCATCTCTCGCCTGCACCTCAAGCGATATCGCCCGCTGGGGACTGCGCTCTGTCCTCAAACGCCAGGGTGGCGTGCTTCCCGGCCGCATCGCCATGAAGATCGACCCCGAGCTGCTAAGCGACCTCGCAAGCCTAGTCGACCGCAGCGTGGTGATCACCGGCACCAACGGAAAGACCACAACCTCCAACCTCATCGCCGACGCAGTTGCTGCCAGCGGCGCTACCGTGGTGTGCAACCGTGCCGGCAACAATATGGAGCCTGGTGTGGTGGGTGCTCTGCTCGAGGCCCGCGGCGGCCTTAAGCACACCAGCAGCGGCAAGCGCGTGGGCGTTTTTGAGTGCGACGAGCTCTACACCGTACGCGTTCTGCCCAAGCTCAAGCCGACGTACTTTGTGCTGCTCAACCTGTTCCGCGACCAGCTAGACCGCTACGGCGAGATCGACCATACCCAAGACGTCATCGCCCATGCGTTGGAGCTCTCTCCGGCAACAACGCTCATCTACAACGCAGACGACCCGCTGTGTGCCGCAATCGCCGCGCGCGTTCCCAATGCAAGCATCGCCTTTGGCATCGACGGCGCCACCAACACCGAGTCCGACCGCATTAGCGACTCGCGTTTTTGCTCACAGTGCAACGCACCGCTGGAGTACGACTACGTGCAGTACGGACAGCTTGGCGCATACCATTGCCCTTCGTGCGGCTGGGCCCGCCCCGGGCTTGTCCGTCGCGTGACGGGCGTGGAGCTCGGCTGCGACGGCTACGGCTTTGACCTGGTCTTTGGATCTGCGCCCGACGCGGCTGCCGTACACATCGCCACGCGCTACAACGGCCTGTATATGGTCTACAACGTTGCCGCCGCCTTCTTTGCGGCGCGCGAGCTGGGCGTGGACGCAGCTCACCTGCAGCCCACGCTCGACGCCTACGTGCCAGCAGGTGGTCGCATGGGCCGTTGGAATATCGCCGACCGTACCGTCGAGGCCAATCTGGCCAAAAATCCCGTGGGCTTCGATCGGCAAATCCAGTCCATCAAGACGGCAGGCGGCAGGCTCTGTGCCTTTTTCCTGAACGACAACGATGCCGACGGCCACGATGTATCGTGGATCTACGACGTCGACTTTGAGCGCATCGCCAACACGCCGGGACTTGTCGCCTTTGCCGGCGGCACACGCGCACACGACATGCAGGTGCGCCTCAAGTACGCCGGCATCGATGCCGCGATTATCTCGGACGTCGCGCAGGCAATTGGCGCCGTGGCAGGTGAGGAGGCTGGCGACACTTTCTATGCCGTCGCCAACTACACGGCCTTCCCGCCGCTGGTCAAGGAACTCGACGGACTGAAGGGCGCCACCGCCGACGCTGTTGCCGGGCGCGCCGTAGCCCGTGCCGACGGCAGCGCTCTTCCTGTCGGCATCGCGCCAGTCGAGCTTTCGCGCCCGCTGCGCATCGTCTACCTGTATCCCGATGCCCTTAACCTCTACGGCGACGGCGGCAACGTCATCGCCCTCGAGCGCCGCTGCGCCTGGCGCGGCATTCCCGTGCGCGTGGACGAGGTCCGCATGGGCGAGGCGCTCGATCTCACCGATGCCGATATCGTCATGATGGGCGGCGGCTCCGACCGCGACCAACTGGCCGTGGCACACGAGTTGCTCGCTCAAAAAGACAAGGTTGCGGCCTATGTTGAGGACAGCGGCTCGCTGCTCGCCATCTGTGGCAGCTATCAGCTGCTCGGCCGTTCGTACTACATGGGCGAGGATCGCATCGAGGGTCTGGGGGTCATTGCCGCCGAAACCGTACGCGGCTCCGACCGCCTGATCGGCAACGTAGCCGTCAAAACCGA
>UROA01000062.1 GCA_900549355.1 uncultured Collinsella sp.
GATTCTAGGCGATGGCCCTCCCTTGCTTCTTACACCACGACTCTGCGCGCTACCCGCAAGTTATAAAAGGGGCATCAGGAGCGCGTTTTGCCGAAGGCCTTAAGCACCGCCGTCACGAGGCCAGGCTGAAAACGGCGGCGTACGTCGGCCAAACGCTCGGGAATATCGATGTGCTGCGGGCAGTGACGTGCGCATTTACCGCACTTGACGCAATTGCTCACCAGCTTGGGCTCGCTCGTGCGCACCGCACTCGCCGTAAAGTATTGCGACAGCCCCGTAAACCAGCTGTGCGCATAGCTCGCGTTGTAGGCGGCAAAGCAGCCGGGAATGTTGATACCCTTGGGGCATGGCATGCAGTAGCCGCATCCCGTGCAGGGCACACGGTTCGATTTCTCAAACTCCATCAACACGCGCGCAATCGTGTCGAGCTGGTTGGCAGTCATCGAATTCGGCAACGCGAGGTCTGCCAGTGACGAATTCTCGTCCACCTGCGCGGTATCGGTCATACCCGAAAGCAGCATCGTCACCTGAGGATGATTCCACACCCACGAAAGACCCCAGGCGGCAGAAGTGCGCAAATGCGGGTCACGGGCACTATCGAGCACAGCGCGGGCCCGTGGCGGCAGCTTGCCTGCTAAACGCCCGCCCAGCAGCGGCTCCATCACAAACACCGCGAGCCCGCGCTCCGCAGCCGCCATGAGTCCTGCCGTTCCCGCCTGGTAACGCTCGCCGGCATAGTTGTACTGTATCTGGCAAAAATCCCAGTCATATGCGTCAAGCATCGTAAGGAAGTCCGCCGCGCTGCCGTGGTACGAAAAGCCTATCTGACGAATACGCCCTGCAGCCTTTTGCTGCGCGATCCAGTCCTCGATGCCCAGCGCCACCACGCGCTCCCACTGCGCAGGCGAGGTGATGTTGTGCATAAGGTAATAGTCGATATGGTCGGTCTGCAGGCGGCGCAGTTGCTCGTCGAAAAACCGATCGAAATCCTCCGCGCATTTGCACGAAGCATGCGGCAGCTTGGTTGCGAGCAAAACCTGGTCGCGCAAGCCCAGGCGTTCAAGCGAAGCGCCCACGCAAGCCTCGTTGCCGGGATAGAGATAGGCCGTGTCCAGATAATTAATCCCCTGCTCCACCGCACGGGAAATGATGGCATCGGCTGTCTTCGCATCCGGACGTCCCGGCGCACCGGGAAACCTCATGCAGCCCAGCCCCAACGCCGAGATACGGTTGCCGCTTTTGGGGTCAACGCGATATTGCACGGCCCCTCCCCTCCCATCGAAGCCCTGACAAGGCGAAACAAACCCGTCACGTCATCGAAACACATCGGAATCGCAATTGAGAACGTATCGTAACGCAGCAGAAATCGAGCCGTCACGGCACCGCTTTAACATCAGCAAAAAGCCCGATGAAAGGAGCCGGGCATGACCACGCGCATGTCTTTGCGGTCTGCCCCGCGGCATAAGCGCACAGCGCAATAGTTTCTTTTTATAACAGCCGCCCCGCGCACCCACCAATCACCCTGGCAGCATACAATCCATCAGGCGCCCCTTACGTGGGCGCCTTTTATATGGGGAGATGATTCACATGCAGATCAACAAGGTCACCTTTATCGGCAAGGGCGGCGTCGGCCTGCTCTACGGCAGCATGATTGCCAAGGCCCTCGGCAATGACGCCGTCGAATACGTTATGGATGACGCCCGTTTTGAGCGTCACGCGGGCGATGCGCTCACCGTCAACGGAAAGCCTTGCGATCTCACGTCCGTCCGCGCCAGCGAGGCAACGCCCTCCGATCTGGTCATCCTGACGGTCAAGACCACCGGTCTCGACCAAGCACTCAAGACTATGGAGCGTGTCGTGGGACCCAACACGCTCATCGCCTCGCTGTGCAACGGCATTACGAGCGAGCAAAAGATTGCCGAACGCTTTGGCTGGAAGCATGTCGTTCTTGGTATCTGCCAGGGCATGGACGCCGTGTTCCTCAACGGCGCGCTCACCTTTACCAATGCGGGCGAAATCCGCTTTGGCGCGGCGGCCGGCACGGACCCCGCAACCATCACCGCGATCGACGAGCTCTATACGCGCTGCGGCATCGCCCATACCGTCGAGCGCGATATTGCGCACCGCATGTGGGCCAAACTCATGCTCAACGACGGCATCAACCAGACCTGCATGGCCTACGGCGGGACCTACGGAAGCGCCACGGAGCCGGGCTCCGAGCAGCGTCGCTGCTTTGTTTCCGCCATGCGCGAAACGCTTGCGGTCGCCAACGCCGAAGGCGTTGAGCTGACCGAGGCAGACCTGACGCAGATGGTGCACCTCATCGAGGGAATCGACCCCGCCGGTATGCCCTCGATGGCGCAGGACCGCATCGCACAACGAAAAACCGAAGTCGAGGAGTTCGCGGGCACCATTTGCCGCCTGGCCGCCAAACACGATATCCAAGTGCCGCAAAACGATTGGCTCTATCGGCGCATCCGCGATATCGAGAAAAGCTGGTAGCGCCAACGCGCCGCATTCAACAGCCTTAACAGCAAAACCGCCGCAAGGGAACCTTTCCCCTGCGGCGGCCTTCATCTTCGTCTATGATCGGCGGCCGATCTCACAACAGTTAGCGTTGCGACCCCGGCACCTCGTCCTCATCGTCGCGGCAAAGAACCACGCCTGCGCTTCCCAGCAGCGTGGCCGCGATCAGCGCGCCGACCACGATAGGAGCAGCCCCGCATGTCCCCTGCATGCCCGCGACGAGCGCGGCCGTGGGACCAAGGCAGCCAAGCATCAACGCGACGGCGGCAACGGCAATATCTCGAGCATTCACAAGACCACTTCCTCCAAGAGAAAGACCTTATTTCTCAAGAACCAGTGTGCCCCGCATCCATACGCCCAGCGTACCGCCACGGTAAGGGCTCTGTTAACTCAAACGCATACATAGAACGGACGTCCTTACGTTGCCCTAAAGCTCGGTAAAGACGCCCGTCCGCCAAATATCCGTGATGCAGAAAAATTACCAACCGGTGTAGTAATCGGTGGTTCCGGCAGCGCAGCCGGAGTCATAGACCTTGCAATCACCCTTGGAGCCCGTAAAGGTCGAGCCCTGGGCCATATCGCCCGCGGCAACAACGTAATAGCCGTCGGAATCGCGCCAGAAGCCCTCAGAATCCTGAGTCCATTCGCCCGTGCGATAGTGATAAAGCACATTGCTGCTGTAATAGGTCTCGCGGCGACCGTTGTAGTTATTGACACCCGCAGAGCGCGTCAGGCCCGATCCGTTCGCGTAGGACGCGGCAGACGCGTAAGACGGAGTGTAACCGACGTTGTAGTACGAAGCCTGGGCGGCCTCGGCAGCCTCCGCCTCGGCGGCAGCCTCGAGCGCTTCGCGCTTGGCATCCTCAAGCGCAGCGCGCAGCTCATCGAGCTCGGTCGACTTGGCGTCGACCTCCCCCATCGTCAACAGGCTACCCGCACCGTCGATGCAACCCTGCAGCACAGCACGCTCGTCGTCGGTAGCATAGTCGCCATACATATTCATGATGATCTGAGCGCGCATCTCCAGGGAATCGCGCTTGGCCTCCATCGAGGCGTTCCACTCCTGCATGGAGCCAAAGCCGTCGCCGCGATAGTCAACGGGCTGTACCAGCGTCGTCTCGGACGGCGTAGATCCAACCGTATCGGACAATGTTGCGGCGTGGGCATCAGTTGCACCGGCGCCCGCCAAAAGTGCCACGGTCAGAGCGGCGGAAAGGGCGGCGGCTTTCGGTTTTCGTGAATCGATCCTCATGTAGCTGGAAACCTCCGTAGTGCGTTTTTGCTGCGTTTGAGCTGCGTGTGATTCGATCGCGCTGCATAGTACCCCGAGCAAATCGCGACCTGCGGTTTTACTCAAAAGGCGCACGTCAATTGCGCAAAACTCACATCCTCTCAACAGGAGTTTTCCACAACTCGAATGCATAAAGCGTGTCAAAAACCCTGTTTTTGCACCCGCTCTATGCAAAAAAGACGCCTGTGCAACCATTGTTCGCACAGGCGCCTTGAGCAGGCATTTTATGCAGTTATACCTATCGAGTCGCAAGGGGTCCTTGCACAAGTCGCCTTACTCGTCCAGCGCGGCGAAGGCCTGCTTCAGATCCCAAATGATATCCTCGGCATTCTCGGTACCGATGGAAAGACGGATCGTGGAGGGCGTAATGTTCTGCTCGGCGAGCTCCTCGGCAGAGAGCTGGGAGTGCGTGGTGGTAGCCGGGTGCACGACGAGCGACTTGACGTCGGCCACGTTGGCGAGCAGCGAGAACACCTGCAGATGATCGATGAACTTCCAGGCGGCCTCCTGGCCACCCTTAATCTCAAAGGTAAAGATCGAGGCGCCGCCACGGGGGAAGTACTTCTGGTACAGCTCATGGTCGGGGTGCTCAGGCAGGCTCGGGTGATTCACCTTGGCAACATGGCTGTCGCCGGTCAGGAACTCAACGACCTTCTTGGTGTTCTCGACATGGCGGTCGACGCGCAGCGACAGGGTCTCGGTGCCCTGGAGCAGAATCCAGGCATTGAACGGGCTGATGCAAGCGCCCTCGTCACGCAGCAGGATGGCGCGGACATAGGTCGCGAAGGCGGCAGGGCCGGCAGCCTCGGCAAACGAGACGCCATGGTAGGAGGGGTTGGGCTCGGCGATCTGCGCATACTTGCCGCTCGCCTTCCAGTCAAAGTTGCCGCCATCGACAATCACACCGCCCAGCGAGGTACCGTGGCCGCCGATGAACTTGGTTGCGGAGTGGACGACGATGTTGGCACCATGCTCCAGCGGACGGAACAGATACGGGGTACCGAAGGTGTTGTCGACGACAACCGGCAGACCGTGCTTCTTGGCGATCTCGGAGATGGCGTCGATGTTGGGGATGTCGGAGTTGGGGTTGCCGAGCGTCTCGAGATAGATGACCGTGGTGTTGTCCTTGATGGCACCCTCGACCTCTTCCAGGTTATGGGCATCGACAAAGGTGGTCTCGACGCCAAACTGGGAGAGCGTATGCTCCAGCAGATTGTAGGAGCCACCGTAGATGGTCTTCTGAGCCACCACGTGGTCACCGGCCTGGGCAAGAGCCTGCAGGGTATAGGTGATGGCAGCAGCACCAGAGGCGACGGCAAGACCCGCTACGCCACCCTCGAGTGCGGCGATACGATCCTCGAAGACGCCCTGGGTGGAGTTGGTCAGACGGCCGTAGATGTTACCGGCGTCGGCAAGACCAAAGCGGTCGGCGGCGTGCTGGGAGTTGCGGAACACATAGCTCGTGGTCTGGTAGATAGGCACGGCGCGGGAGTCGGATGCGGGATCGGCGCTCTCCTGGCCAACGTGAAGCTGCAGGGTATCGAAACCAAAGGTGTGCTCGGGGTTGTTGATGAACTGGCTCATGATGATCTCCTTGATCGAACAAAAGTAAATAAATAAGAGAGAAGTAAGTCGCTGTCTCCTGATCACGCCGACGGGCGCAAACAGGAGCCCGGCATTCGCCTTGGTAAGCAATTCATATGTGGGCCTCCTTTCGCATCCCGGTTCAGTGGTCGGTTTAATTACCTACCGCCTTTGTGTGTTTTGAATAGTACGAGCATTGTTTCGCTCGGTCAATCACTTAAAAGCGCTAACCTGTTATCGGTTTTATAGATAGCAATCGAAAGGATGGCATCGATGACCCTTCAGCAGCTTCGTTTTCTGATTGCCGTGGCAGAGTCCGGCTCAATCAACGCCGCAGCTCAGCGCCTCTATACCGCTCAGTCCAACATCTCAAACGCCGTCAAAAGCCTGGAGCAGGAACTCCACCTGGAGATCTTTACGCGCTCCAGCCGCGGCGTCACGCTCACCAACGACGGCACCGAGCTTTTGGGCTATGCGCGCCAGGTCGTAGAACAGGCCGATATGCTCGAGGCCCGCTACGAGGACGGCGGCACCCCGCAAGCCCGCCTCGCCATTTCCGCCCAGCACTACGCCTTTTCGGTCGAGGCCTTTGTCAACGTGGTCGAGCGCTGCCGCGACAGCAAGTTCGAGTTCATCATGCGCGAGACCACCACGTCGCAGATCATCGATGACGTCCGCGCGTTTCGCAGCGACATCGGCATCCTGTATCTGGACGACTTTAACGATCGTGTCCTACAGAAAGCCTTTACCGATGCCCGAGCAAGCTTCCATCACCTCTTTGATGCAAAGGTCCACGTGTTCGTAAGTGAGCGCCACCCGCTTGCCCGCCGCCCGCAGCTGTCCCTTGCCGACCTTACGCCCTATACGCGCTACAGCTTTGAGCAGGGAACCTCAAACTCCTTCTATTACGCCGAGGAGCCGTTTAGCTACATCCCCTGCGATCGCAACATTCGAGTCTCTGACCGCGGCACGCTCACCAACCTGCTGATCACCTCGAACGGCTACACGCTCTCCACCGGCGTGCTCTCAAACGAAATGCAATGGGGCATGGCATCGATTCCGCTGGCAGATGCCCCGACGATGCACGTAGGTTATATCATGCACGATGAACGCAAGCCCTCTCCCCTGTTGCAGCAATACCTCGACGAGCTCGACCGCATCATCCAAGAAAACCAGCCATCAGAGGACGGGGTAGATATGGTAGATTGCTAGCCCTCGGCGAACGCGGCGCTACAATGGTCACTCACACGAAACGTACCCAACGAAAGGAACCATGTGAAGGTCATCATCTATACCGACGGCTCGGCCCGATCAAATCCGGGACGCGGAGGATACGGTGCCGTGCTCAAATACACCAATCCCGCCGGCAAGACCTTCACCTCCGAGCTTTCGCGCGGCTACGCCAAGACCACCAACAACCGCATGGAGCTCATGGCGGTCATCGTGGCGCTCGAGGCACTTAACCGCTCCTGCGAGGTCGAGGTCCATTCCGATTCGCAGTACGTCGTCAACGCCTTTAACAAGCACTGGATCGACGGCTGGAAAAAGCGCGGATGGAAAACCGCCAACAAGCAGCCCGTTAAGAACCGCGACCTGTGGGAGCGCCTGCTTGCCGCCAAAAGCAAGCATAAGGTGGAGTTCATCTGGGTTAAGGGACATGCCGGCCACGAGCTCAACGAGCGCTGCGACGAGCTCGCCACCACCGCGGCCGACGGAGCCAACCTCGATATCGACGCCGGCTTTAACGAGAGCGACCTGTAACAGCGTTTTCGCACGCTTTTGCGTCCTCCCGCGCTACACTCGTCCTGTAGGCCAAACAACGCAAGGGGGACACATGCTGCGTATCGCAACCATCGGCACATCCATGATCACCGACGACTTTATCCAGGTCGTCAATGCCAACGACCAGGCCGTATTCGTAGGCACGCTCTCGCGCAATGCCGAGCGCGGCGCCGCCTTTACTGCCGAGCACGGCGGCGAACGCAACTTCACCGCACTCGACGAGCTCGCGTCCGCCAACGACGTCGATGCCGTCTACATCGGCAGCCCCAATGCACTCCATCACGAACAGGCCCTTGCCTGCATCGCCGGTGGCAAACACGTTATCGTCGAGAAACCCTTCTGCGCCACCGAGGCGCAGGCGCTGGAAGTCTTCCGCGCTGCCGAGGCAGCAGGTGTCGTGGCCCTCGAGGCCATGCGCCCCCTCCACGATCCCGCCTTCCACGCCATCGAGGACGCCTTGGGTGAAATCGCCCCCATCCGCCGCGCCTCATTGCGCTTTGGCAAGTATTCCTCGCGCTACAACGAGATTCTCGCGGGACGCGCCACCAATATCTTCGACTGCAATATGGCATCGGGTTCCCTCATGGACATTGGCGTCTACACCGTCGAGCCCATGGTCGAGATTTTCGGCATGCCCTCCGGCCTTACGAGCATGGCTACTCTGCTCGACCCCACCACGCGACAGCTCACGCACGGCCCCATCGATGGCTGCGGTTCCATCCTCGCCAGCTACGGTGGTGGCCGTATCTCCGTCGAGCTCGCGCACTCCAAAATTACGAATGACCTGCTGCCCTCGCAGATCGAAGGCGAGCGTGGCACTATCCAGATTGACCATCTGTCAACGCCCCGCAACGTCCGCATCGACTACCGCGGCGACGTCGTACGCGGCTCGGCGACCGAGGCGCCGCGCGAACAGAACGACAACGGCCGTGTGCTCGACCTGCCCAAATCGAGCAACACCATGGAATACGAACTCACAGACTTTATCACCGCCATCGGCGGCATCGATAACGTCAAGGAAGAGATTTGGGAAACGCCGGCAGGACGTCACGAGCTCGGACACTACCGCGATGTCACGCTCGTCTCACTACGCATCATGGATGCCGTGCGCCAGCAGGCCGGCATTACCTTCCCGGCCGACGCAGGCAAGCAGGCATAGCGATGGGCCTCTTCGATACGTTCTTCTCCAGCGTCACCGGCGGCAGTCGAGAACCTCAAAAACCATCAAACGTCGAGCTCGAGCTGCGCCGCAGGCTTACTGTGCTCGCAAGCGACGAGGCCACTCAAGACACTCCCCTGCGCTATTTCCTGCGCTGGGCGGGGCAAGTCCAAGGCGTTGGTTTTCGCTTTACCAACACCAACCTCGCACAGGCACGCTCCCTCACCGGCTGGGTGCGTAATATGGAAGATGGCTCAGTCGAGATGGAGATACAGGGAGCTCCGGCAAACGTCCTATCTCATCTCGAGGCGCTTCATGCCTCCTACGAGCGCATGGGAACGCGTTTTCGCCTCGTAGACGCCCAGGCCCGAGCCCCACTTGCCAATGAAGACGGTTTCAGTCCTCATTATTAGTATTGTGTGCTAAATACGGTATCATTTACCTACGACCGTTAATAGAAAAGAGGCGAGGCGCATGGCGGTGCAAAGAAGGAATACCAGGCAGCGAAAGCTGGTTCTTGACGCCGTGCGCCAAAGCTATAACCATCCCACCGCCGACGAAATCTACAACGTCGTGCGCGCGCAGGATGACAAAATCAGCCGCGGTACGGTCTACCGCAATCTCAATCTCTTGGCCGACGCCGGCGAAATCCTCTCCATCAAGACGCCGGGCGGCAGCCGCTTCGATCGTACGATCGAGCCGCATGCGCATATCATCTGCACCTCGTGCAGCCGCGTCGTCGACGTACCGCTCCCCTTTGATGCCCAGCTCGACGCCAAGGCGTCCGAGCAAATCGGCTGGCACGTCACGTCGCACTACACCATCTTCGAGGGTCTCTGCCCCGACTGTAGGTAGATGTTTGGAACATGCCTTAAAATCCACCTTTCCGCACTTTGCAGCAAAAAGTAGATTTCTAGACATGTCCCAAATGTCTACTCAGCAAGTAGACGACGCAGCTCTTCTTCGACCGTGCGCACGTAACGGACGCGGTCGTTGATGCCACGCATAGAGGGATTGCAGCTCTCCATTAGATAAGGATGGCCCACGACGTTGAGCATGTCGCGGTCGTTTTCGTTATCGCCAAACGCCATCATCTCATCGGGCGAAATACCCAGGGCACGACCGTAATCGGCAAGCGCGGAGCCCTTGCCCGAACCGAAACCGATAAAGTCCGTCCATTCGGTTCCCGACGTCATCACGTCAACACGGTCGCTAAAGAGGCCCTCGAAATACTCCAGGGCCGCCGGCTGATCCACCTCGGGCGTCTGGAAGGCAATCTTAATGACGTCCTCGTCGATGTCCTCGGGGCTGTCGACCACCGCCACATCGCAGTGGACCTCATAGCGCAAATGGTCGACGAACGCGTCGTTGCCGCTCATGGTGTAGAGATGTCCCTCACACGAAAGGGTCACGTCGGCATGGGGATATGCAACCACGGCATTCGCGATATCCATAGCAAGGCTACGCTCCATGGAACGTTTGACAACGGCACGTCCCTCGCTCATCACCAGGGCTCCGTTTTCGCATACATAGGCGAGCTCATCGGCCACCGGGGCAAACAGATAGCGCAAGCTCGCATATTGACGGCCGCTCGCCGGCATAAACACGATGCCGCGACGATGCAGCTCGTCGATGAGCTCAAAGGCCTCGGAACGCGGCTCGCGCTCCCCCGGATGTAGCAACGTGCCGTCCAAATCGCATGCAATCAGCTTGATTCCCTCAAGACCCATATGCTTTCCCCCACAGTATCTCATCAACAGAAAGACGGACTTTGAATAGTTGCCTCTCAAAGTCCGTCTTACTCATACGCACGTTAACCGTGCGCCTTCTTTACGATCGTAAAGTCGGGAGCCATACTCACAACGACATCCGCCGCACTCGACGCAAAGCGCCGGCCCGCATCGAGTTCACGGGTAACCACCGAGAGCCGAACACCCTCGACGCCCCGGAGCATGCGACCCAAAACCGGTTGCACCGGCGTATACATGCGCACGGTATGCTCGTCCGAATCGCCTCGGAAAAGCGGCGCGTGCATATTGCCGATCTCCCAGCACGCATGCGCGAGCGCAATCGGGTCCATGCGGTCAACTTCGACCAAATAAACCTCGGCGGAGCGCAGGCGCACGACAACCGCCACGGGTACCATGCCCGAACGGTCAATGGCGAGCACGTCGCCATCGGCAAGACGGCTGCCGTCGAGGGTGTCCCCCAGGGCAAAGCGGCCCCCCGTCGGCAGCATCCAGCCGAACATCGACCGTGCGCCCCAGCTCCGTCACGCCCGCAAACGCGCATACATCAGCCTGGTCCCAATCGAGCAGCAGCTCGTCAACTTCAAAGACGCCGCCCAACTTCCGGCGAAGCAGGAGTTCATAGGACGGATCGTTGAGATTTCCCAAGCATGTCGTCGAAACCAAGCGTTCGGGCATACTCTAACCCTCGACCTCGACGAGCTCGATATCAAAGTTGAGGTCCTTGCCGGCCAGCTCGTGATTGGCGTCAAGCGTCACGGCCTCGGGCGTTACATCGATGACCACGGCGGGGACGGGCATACCGCTCGGCGTGGACAGGAAGAGCTTCATGCCCTTCTCAATCTGCTCGATGTTAGGAACCTGTTCGGCCGGGAAGGTCAGAACCATCTCGGGATTGTGCTCGCCGTAGGCATCGGCAGCAGGAATGTGCACGGTCTTCTTCTCGCCCACCTGCATGTCGACAACAGCGGCGTCAAAGCCCTTGATCATCTGGCCGGCGCCGCAGGTGAACCCCAGCGGCTCGCCGCGATCGTAGGAGCTATCGAACTGTGTGCCGTCGTCGAGCGTGCCGCGATAATGAGTCTTGACCTTCTTGCCCTGGTTGGACATGCTAACCTCCGTAATAAGGGCGGCGCACAACGCGGGCCGCCATGAACATATGGCGCTAACTATACCCTAGTCATACAATTCAAAGACAGTTTGCAAAGAAACGCTGCAACCGGAGGAACCATGGCATATCCCGTATTTGACCTACACTGCGACACCGCCGACCGCATCGGCTGGGGCGCGCCCGCTCTCGACCCGCGCTTTTCCCGTACGTTGAC
>UROA01000063.1 GCA_900549355.1 uncultured Collinsella sp.
CAAACGCCGACCCCCCTACAGCCCCCGCCGCACGGCGCTCGAAAAAGACACCGCCGATGAGGTCAATTCGGATGAGCCTCGCTAGCTCCTAGTTGCTTTTACGAGAGACGTCGACTCTGCTCATCGAACATCAAAATGGGCTGGTTCTGGATACCCAGAGCCAGCCCATTACGCATTAGATATCGTCAGAGGAGTCGAGTTCTGCCTCGAGCTTGGCACGGCGTCTTTTCGCCGTGAAAAACGTTGCGCACAGGCCAGCAAACGTGGCCGCGAAAATCGTCGCACCGCAGAACACGCCCGTGGCCAGGTTCGCCAACCAAAAGACGCTTTCGAGCGGTACGATCTGCGCCTCAGCGATACAGCGCATTGCGGCAATAACAAGCGCGAACGCGGCGCCGCTAAGACCGCTGAGAAGCAGGAAATATCCAACAGGAAGATGCTCGGTTTGCCCAAAACGATTGGTATCGACATAACCCTTCCGCGTTTGCAGTCCTGCGCAAATCAACATCACGAGAACGAGCCACAAATACATGGCTGCCTCGAACGGCGTTGCAAAGCCATGCGGCATTTCACTGGCGTCGCTGTGAACCCACGCAACCTGTCGAGCTATAAACTGGTAGAAAAATATCATCAACATGCCAAACGAAAGCAGTACGAAACCAATCTTGTAGATCTTCGCGCTCTCAGCCTCCAGGCGCTCATCCTTTGGGCCGGCATATTCACGCCACTTTTGCACGAGTTTTAAATCTTCAAATTTCATAGCGAACTCCTAAAGAGCGTTAGGGTCGACGTCGATCCCGTCTTCCCAAAACAGATCGTTCAACGTAACGCGTAGCGCTTTGCAGATCGCCACGCACAAATTGAGCGTGGGGTTGTAGCCGCCCGCCTCGATCAGGCCGATGGTCTGGCGCGTAACGCCCACGGCCTCGGCCAAGTCAGCTTGCGAAAGGCCAACCGCCGCGCGCGCCGCCTTCATGCGTAGGTTCTTTTTGCCCGGCATGGAGTTCCTTTCGTAGTAATGGACAGATATCCGTTGCAACATGACAGAAATATATTGCATATATCAGACAATGTCAACTATATCTGTCATTATGAAAACCATATTCGTCATCGCCATGCGGACATAGCAATTTCAATTCGCTATTCAAACTTACTCGGACAGAACCGACTCGGTTTTGTCCGAGTAAACTCGAGCATAAACTGATTCATGCGATACAATTAACTCGGACAAAACCGAGTCGGAAGGAACCGAGTAAGTGGAATTCATTGCCAGGGAGCGTGAACTCGCCCGTATTAAGAAAACGCTCAAAGCACCCGAGCAGCGCAATGTTCTCATTTACGGCAGGCGTCGCGTCGGAAAAAGTGAGCTCATCAAGCAGGCACTAACCGATTTGTCGGACGTCGCAACGGTCTATTACGAGTGCCGCCAAACCTCCGAGGCAGACAACCTCGAGAGTCTGTCCGTCCTTGTTGCTGAAGCGCTGAGCTTTCCTCCGCTCGCCTTCACAGGCATCCGCGAGCTCATCGAATTTCTGTTTGCCCAAGCCAAAGACAAGAACATTACCCTCGTTCTCGACGAATACCCCTACTTGAGAGATGCGGTTAAAGGCTTGGACAGCATTCTTCAGACCTCAATCGACGCCCACAGGGAAGACTCACGTTTAAACATTGTCCTGTGCGGCTCCTACGTTGAGATTATGAAATCCCTCATCGAGCATGAAAGCCCCCTCTACGGGCGAATTGATCTCGCACTTGAGCTTAAGCCCATGGATTACTTTGACGCTGCGAAGTTCTATCCCGCGTTCTCGCCCGAGGACAAGGTGCGGCTCTATAGCGTTTTTGGCGGCATCCCCTTCTACAATCGCCTCATCGATCAATCCCAAAGCGTACGCGACAACATCATCGAGCTCGTCACGGAACCTGGCGCCCGCTTAGAAAGCGAGGTGCCGTCCTATCTCAACGCCGAGATCTCGAAGATGACCAACGCCAACGAAGTTTTCGGGGCTCTCTCACAAGGTTACTCCCGTTGGGGGGACGTGCTGGCACAGTCGCATGTCTCGAGCGGTCCGGCCATGGCAGACGTGCTCGACAAGCTCATGTCACTCGAAATCGTCCAAAAGCGTGCACCCATCAACGACCCTACGAACAAGCGCAAGTCTGGCTACTTTGTAGTGGACCCACTTTCGCTCTTTTACTATCGCTATGTTTTCCGCAATGCCTCAGCGCGCCAGCTGCTCGACCCGGAAGTCTTCTATGATCGTCACGTCTCCCAAGACTTCGAGGAAAACTACGTTCCTCATATGTTCGAGGAGATCTGCCGTCAATACCTCGTGCGGCAGAACAGGACCGGCAAGATCGAACCGGCTTTCGACGCCATAGGCAAGTACTGGTACGACGATCCCGCAAACAAAACGAGCGGCGAATTCGACGTGGTAACGCAAGACCCCGAGGGCTACGCATTCTACGAAGCAAAGTTCCGCAAATCCCCCGTCACGCAAAAAATGGTCGACGAGGAAATCACCCAAGTCGAGGCAACAGGGCTCAAGTGCCATCGCTATGGATTCTTCTCCCGTTCGGGCTTCGAAGCTGGCGAAAGCGATCGAACCGTCTTCATCGACCTGCCGCAGATGTTTGGATAGGACAGGACAGGTCCCTCCCGCATTCCAAGCATTCATTATCTAATCGAACGATTGTTCGATGGATTTCGTGTTGGGTGGAATCGTCTGTGGGCTGGGCTATGCTACCTTGACTATCTATATGACTTAAACGCAGCAAAGGAGCACCGAGAGAGCGAGTATGGCAAAAAACACCGCAAACTATGGTAACGACAGTATCCGCCAGCTCAAGGACGAGGAGCGCGTACGCCTGCGCCCCGCCGTCATCTTTGGCTCAGACGGGCTCGACGGCTGCGCACATGCCGCCTTCGAGATCCTGTCCAACGCCGTTGACGAGGCGCGCCAGGGCTACGGCAAGCTCATCACCCTTACCGCCTTTCGCGATGGCTCCATTCAGGTAGAGGACAATGGCCGTGGCTGCCCGCTCGACTGGAACCCTTCCGAGAAGCGCTTTAACTGGGAACTTGTCTTTTGCGAGCTCTATGCCGGCGGCAAGTATAACAACAACCAGGGCGGCGACTACGATTTCTCGCTCGGCACCAACGGCCTAGGCTCGTGCGCGACCCAGTACGCTTCCGAGTACATGGACGTCACCGTCTGGCGTGACGGCAACAAGTACTCCTTACACTTTAAGAAGGGCAAGGTCGTCGGCGCCAAAAAGAAGGCACTCGAGATTGAGCCCAGCGACGAGGAACGCACCGGCACCACCATCAAGTGGCGTCCCGATCTTGAGGTCTTTACCTCCATCAGCATCCCCCACGAGTGGTATCGCGAGACCATGCGCCGCCAGGCCGTGGTCAACGCCAACGTGACCTTCCGTCTGCGCATCGAGGGCGACGATGGCGAGTTTTCCGAAGAGGACTTTTGCTATCCCAAGGGCATCGAGGACTACGTGCTCGAGAAGGTCGGTACCGACTACCTTACCGAGCCTTTCTTTATCGAGGCCGACCGCCGCGGTCGCGACCGCGAGGACCTGCCCGACTACAATGTAAAGATCACCGCATGCATGTGCTTCTCGCGCACCTTCACGATGCAGGAGTACTACCACAACTCCTCCTGGCTCGAGAACGGCGGCTCGCCCGAGAAGGCCGCCCGCAGCGCCCTCACTAGCGCCATCGATGCCTACATCAAGCAACAGGGCAAATACAACAAAAACGAGAGCGGCATTAAGTGGCAGGACGTCCAGGACTGTCTGGTACTAGTGACCAACTGCTTCTCCACCCAGACGTCTTACGAAAACCAGACTAAGAAGGCCATCAACAACCGCTTTATCCAGCAGGCCATGACTGCCTTCTTTAAGGAACGCCTCTCGACCTACTTGATCGAGAACAAAGACGCCGCCAACAAGATCATGGAGCAGGTGCTCATCAATAAGCGCTCGCGCGAGAACGCCGAGAAGACGCGCCAGAGCATCAAGACCAACCTCCAGCAGAAGACCGACATGGCCAACCGCGTGCAGAAGTTCATCGACTGCCGCTCCAAGGACAAGAGTCGTCGCGAAATCTACATCGTAGAGGGCGACTCGGCAGCAGGCGCCATTCGCACCTCGCGCGATGCCGAGTTCCAGGGCGTTATGCCCGTCCGCGGTAAGATCCTCAACTGCCTGAAGGAGGACTACCCGCGCATCTTTAAGTCCGACATCATCATGGACCTCATGCGCGTGCTGGGCTGCGGCGTGGAGATCAAGGACAAGCGCATCAAGAACCTGGGCGCCTTTGACCTGGACAACCTCAACTGGAACAAGGTCATCATCTGTACGGACGCCGACGTCGACGGTTATCACATCCGCACGCTCGTGCTCACCATGCTCTACCGCCTGGTGCCCACACTTATCGACGAGGGTTACGTGTATATCGCCGAGTCGCCGCTCTACGAGATCAACTGCAAAGAGAAGACCTACTTTGCCTACACCGAGCTCGAGAAGAACGGCATCCTCAAAGAGATCGGCGACCAGAAGTGTTCCATCAACCGCTCCAAGGGTCTTGGTGAGAACGATCCGGACATGATGTGGCTCACCACCATGAACCCCGAGACGCGCCGCCTGATCAAGGTGGAGCCCGAGGACGTCACCAAGATGGAAACCATGTTCAACCTTTTGCTTGGCAACGACGAGGCAGGCCGCAAGCGCCATATCTCCGAGCACGGCAAGGAATACCTGGACCAGCTGGACCTGCAATAGCAGCAAATCGATAACGACGGCCCATAAGAAGTTCAAGAGGAAATCGTGGCAAAGAAGAAGACGAAGAACCAGCCAAAGAAAAAGCAGGTCAACGCCGAGAACGTCATCGGCCTGCACTCCGAGGTCACCGACCAGCCGATCACGCAGACGCTCGAGGTCAACTACATGCCCTACGCCATGAGCGTCAACGTCTCGCGTGCGTTCCCCGAGATCGACGGCTTTAAGCCCTCGCACCGCAAGCTGCTCTACACCATGTACAAGATGGGCCTGCTCAAGGGCGAGCGCCAGAAGAGCGCCAACATCGTGGGCCAAACCATGAAGCTCAACCCGCATGGCGATGCCGCGATCTACGAGACGATGGTGCGTCTGGCAACCGGCAACGAGGCGTTGCTCGCGCCGTTCGTTGAGTCGAAGGGCAACTTTGGCAAGTATTATTCGGGCGATCTGAGCTACGCCGCCTCGCGTTATACCGAGGCCAAGCTCTCCCCCATCAGCGCCGAGATCTTCAAGGACATCGACAAGGACCCGGTCGACTTCGTCGACAGCTACGACGGTGCCATGAAGGAGCCGCGCCTGCTGCCCACCACGTTCCCCAATATCCTCGTCTCGGCCAACAAGGGCATCGGCGTCGCCATGGCGTCCGACATCTGCGGCTTCAACCTCAACGAGGTCTGCACCGCCACGATGCACTACTTGCAAGATCCCGACTGCGACCTGCTCGAGTACATGCCCATGCCCGACTTCTCGACCGGCGGTGAAATTATCTACCGCCGCGAGGAGATGGAAAAGATTATCGAGACCGGCCTTGGCAGCTTCCAGATCCGCTCCCGCTGGCGCTGGATTCCCGAAGAGCGCATCATCGAGGTCTACGAGATCCCCTACACCACCAAGACCGATGTCATCATCGAACGCATCGTCAAGCTCTCCAAAGAGGGCAAGGTCAAGGAGATCGCTGACATCCGCGACGAGACCGACCTCTCGGGTCTGCGTATCGCTATCGACCTTAAGCGCGGCGTCGACCCCGACAAGCTCATGGCCAAGCTCTATCGCTCGACCACGCTGCAGGATTCGTTCTCGTGCAACTTCAACGTGCTCGTCGACGGCTATCCCCGTGTTATGGGCGTGCGCCAGATTCTGCACGAGTGGGTCAAGTGGCGTATTGAGTCCACGCGTCGCCGCATTAACTTTGACCTGGGCAAAAAGTCCGAGCGCCTGCACCTGCTGCACGGCCTCGAGGCGATCTTGCTCGACATCGACAAGGCCATCGCCATCATCCGCGGCACCAAGCTCGAAGCCGAGGTCGTGCCCAACCTTATGAAGGGTTTCGACATCGACGAGACCCAGGCCGAGTTTGTTGCCGAGCTTAAGCTCCGCAACATCAACGAGGAGTACATCCTCAACCGCACCAAGGACATTGCCAAGCTTGAGGGCGAGATTGCCGAGCTTGAGGAGATTCTCTCCAGCGAGGAGAACATCAAGAAGGTCATCAGCGACGAGCTGGCCGCGGTCAACAAGAAATATGTGATGCCGCGTCGCACGGGCAGGATCGAGCCCCACGAGGTCATCGAGGTAAGCCTGGAGCCCGAGGTCGAGGAGTACCCGGTCACCATCATGCTCTCGCGCGATGGCTACCTTAAGAAGATGACGGATCGCGTGCTCAAGAAGGCGACCACGCTCAAGTACAAAGACGGCGACAAGCCCTTTATCGAGTTCCCGTCCTCCAACACCCACGAGCTGCTGGTCTTTACCAACAAGAGCCAGGTGTACAAGTGCAAGGTTGCGGCGTTTGAGGACACCAAGTCGGCCCAGCTGGGCTCGTACCTGCCGACCGATCTTGAGATGGAACCCGACGAGAGCGTCATCTGGGTCATCGACCCCGAGGACTATAAGGCCGACGTGCTGTTTGTCTTTGAGAATGGCCGCGTGGTGCGCGTCGCGCTTTCTGGATACGTCACCAAGACCAACCGCAAGCGCCTCAAGAACGCCATCTACGGCGGCAGCAAGCTACTGTATGCCCAGGTGCTCAACACAGATCGTGACATCGCGCTGGTCTCGAGCGACTACCGCCTGATGAACTTCAACACGTCGCTGCTCAAGACCAAGACGACCACCAACACGCAGGGCGTCCAGGCCTTTACGGCCAAGAAGGGCCGCTCGGGCACCACCGTCGGCACAACCGAGGAGATTCTTGGCGCCGGCGTCTCGGCCGAGAAGTTCACCGCACAGAGCCTCCCCTCCGCCGGTGCCCTCATGAAAGAAAACGACATGCCGAGCTTGTTTGACTAGGTACCACGGCAACGAGACCGTTAGATACTTCGCAAAGCGACGAGGCCCGGAGCGCAACGGCATTGCGCCCGGGACTCGTCGTTTCTCTTCTCAACTATTTCTTAACGCAGATTAATTGATTTCTGCTTATTTTTCTGCGTTAAAAAATGTCAGCGCCACTGCTTCGATGCCCTTTGGTCAGTCGTTAGCAAAACTTGCAAAAGTTAGCAAAACTTGCAAAAATTAGCAAAACTTGCAAAGGAGCCACCATGGAGTACAGCAAGAACCCCTTTACCCCGACGTTCGGAAGCGTCCCTCCCTTTCTAGCGGGTCGCGAGCATATTCTGCGTGACATCAACCGTGGCTTTATCAACGGCCCGGGAGATCCCAACCTGTCGACCATTTTTACGGGCGCAAGGGGAACGGGCAAGACGGCGCTTCTCTCGCTCCTTTCAGAAACGGCGCTTGAACACGGTTGGATCGCAGCAAATGTCTCCGCCATGCCAGGCATGCTCGAAGATATTATCGAGCGAACCAAAGAAGCCGCAGATAGCTACCTCTCACAGCCTCATGCGCGCATAAACGGCGTTCAAATTGGTCCAGTGGGCATCGATTGGACATATGCTCAAGAGGTCCAGGGCAACTGGCGCACACGCATGAATGGCATCTTTAAGCAACTCGAAAAACATGACATCGGACTTCTCATTACCATCGATGAAGTCACCGTCGATCTCGAAGAAATGCTTCAATTTGCCTCTGTTTACCAGCACTTTGTACGCGAAGGTAAAAAAGTTGCCCTACTCATGGCAGGACTGCCCTACAAAGTATCGGCGTTGCTGCGTAACGATTCCGTCTCGTTCCTCAGGCGTTCCCAATATCATCAGTTAGGACGAATCACTGACGTTGAAATTGCAAACGCGTTTCGCAAAACCGTTGAGGTCGGAGGACGTTCAATCACACCAGAAGCGCTCGAGAATGCTGTGAAGGCCGTCGACGGATTCCCCTACATGATGCAGCTCGTCGGATATCGCACTTGGGATGTTTCGGAGAACTCGCCCCAAATCAGTGCATCCGATGTCCAGCAGGGTTCCCTACTCGCACGCATGGAGCTGCGTGATCGCATTCTCGAAACGACCTATCGAGAGCTTTCCGATAAAGACATTGAGTTTTTACTCGCGATGCTGCCCGATTCTGGCCCCAGCAGGGTCTCAGAGATAGCCAAACGCATGGGCGTCGCCAGCAACTACGCAAGCCAATACAAACGCCGCCTTCTCGAGGACGGCGTCATCGGGGAACGTGGGCGTGGTCTCGTTGGCTTTGACATCCCCGCATTCAGGGAGTTCCTGAGCGAGAAAGTCTCCTAGCACGCGGAGATTGTCCATAAGGACATCAACGCATGGCAATCAGTAACCCTCTTGGCAAGGGAAGTAGGCTTTCCACCAACACCGATTGCCATGCGTTCTTCTTGCCCTTAGGCCAGCCTGCGAGCGAGCTCTCGCACCTCTTCCAACTTGAGCGACGATGCCATGCTGTCGCGCTCGGTCATACCGCTAATGGTGACAATGCCCTGGTCCTCCCACTTGCAGTACGCGCAGGTTGACTTGTACATAGCAATCGCCGCATCATAGACGCCCTCACTGTGACTATCGAGTAAAAGGGCCGTCTTGGTGAACGGGAAACCCGTGGCACCGAAGGCGTACAGGCGGTCAATGGCGGCTTTCTCCTGCGCAGTGATATCAAACCAGTAGATAGGCGAAGCGAAGACAACCATGTCGGCGTCTTTCAGCGACTCGATCACGTTGGCCATGTCATCCTTCTGCACGCAAGTGCCCTCGTGGGCGAAGCAATACTGACACCCCAGACAACCAGCGATTTTCTTACTGGCAACGCGGATGACCTCGACCGTATGGCCACCCTCACGCGCGGTCTCAGCAAACGCCTCGACCATGGTGTCGGTATTGGCGCCCTTGCGCGGGCTACCGCTCAATACAACGATATTCATAAGAATCTCCCTTCTTCATGCCGCAGGCGCGCGGCATACATTTCGTTGTAACCAAAACGGATGGAGCTATTCAGTCGTCTGTAGATCGCATCTCTCGTTCGTGTTCTCTAGACACAATCTCATTGCCTGATAACTCCTCGGCCACCTTGATTCTCTCTCCGAGAATTGAACAGCAAATCGTTGCTCGCAAAGTATCGACTGTGAGAAAATTAGCTTGAGCTTTCTCCCTGCTCGCATAAGCGTTCGCGTGAAAGAGCCTAGCCGCATCGGCCAGGCGCAATATAGATCCGCGGAAACCGGCCTACGAACAAGGAGCGTCTTATGTATGGACAGCATGTTGCACCGCAGACCCATAACAAACGGACTGGCCTGTCTATCCGCGACGTCAAGCGTCATGCAGACGCCAGAATCGCCGCCTTCGGAGTAAGCATTCTTGTGGCAGGACTGCTTTTGCTACCCTGCGCAGCACTGGCGACAGAAATGCCCGAAACCGATGTCGCAGCACCCATTACCTGCGACGAAGCCAACGCGGAAGGCAGCCTCACAGCTACCACCGTTGTCGACCATAACTATGACCTGGAGCTCCCTCCTGCCTTTATGTTGGTCCAGAATGAGGCGTTTGTATACGATTTCCCCGACAAACCCGAAGACTTCATCTACGGGCTTAACGACACCGTCCTTCTCTTCAAGATTGACACCGATACCGAAGGCCTTATAAAAACCGAGAACCCCAAAGAGGCCAGCGTCTCTATTGCCCTGACCATGATCGACAATCACGTTAGAGCAACCGCTGTCTTTACAGGCGGCTACGCCGACGACCAAATCCCTTACAGACTGAACCTCACCAGCTCAACCCGCCTTGGCACACACGTTGACCGCGACTTCGACAGCGGGCAGGGGATTATGCACGAGACGCGGCACGATTACTACATCCGCTACGTCTTCGACAGCGACGTGCACTTGATTGCAACCGATACGAGCGGTTCCAAACCCGATCCAAGTGTTAAACCGAGCCCAGAGGTCAAACCCGAACCGGAAACCAAGCCCGACCCCACACCGCAGCCCAAGGCAGAAAAGCCCGCGGCAAATCCCGTTTCCACTAAGGCAGTAGCGGCGGTTAAACCAGCCGGGACCACCCTACCCGCGACGGGCGACAACGGTGCGATGGCTGTCGCCCTGAGTGTTGCCGGTGGCGCAGTTGCAGCAGTTGGTATTTCCGCAACAAGGCGTCGCAACCGCTAGCCAGCATTTCGTACCCCGCAGACAAAGCTCTATCCCCGCTCCGATGAGCTTTACTCACCGAGAAGTTTCTTCCCCACGGAAATGAGTTTCTTTCCAACGGCCGCCTTCACGCCAATCATTACAACCACGTGGGCAGTGCGGGCTTCGAGATCCGCAGCGATGATGTCCCCCGATGCCCGCACTGCGACTGGCAGCTTGTGCCGTGGGTGCGAGACGACACGTTTTTGCTGGGCACGGTATAGCGCGAGAGTCTCGAACGATACGAGCGCTTCGTGCGCGAGCGCGGTAGTAGCCGCGTGCTGTTGCTGGAGCTCGGCGTGGGCGAGATGACCCCCGGCATCATTACACTCCCGTTCTGGAGCATGACCGCAAAGCTGCCGGATGCGCACCTGCTGAGCGTGAACATCTCGGGCGATTCGGCTCCGCTGCAGCTTGGAAGCAAGGCAGAGGCGATCCAGGCAGACTTGGGTGCCTTGTTCTCGGCGGCGCGGGCCGACGACTAGTAGCGCGGCGAGGCATCTTGCCGCAAACCGTCCTCGCTAAATGCATGACCGTTAATAAGTAAAAAGCAAGGTGCGTCTTATTTCAAATACTCCTCAAAGAACGCTTTCAGCTTTTCAAACGGAATGATGTCCATCTGATCGTAAAGGTCGGTGTGGCTGGCACCAGGGATAATGAGCAATTCCTTGTTGTCCCCAGTCAGCTTGTTGTACGCGGTTTCGCTGAAATAGCGGGAGTGTGCCTTCTCGCCATGCACCAGCAGCACGGCAGAGCGGATCTCGCCGGCGTACTGCAAGATCGGCATATTCAAAAACGACAGCGAAGATGTCACATTCCAACCGCCATTGGAGCCCAGGCTGCGGGGATGGTAACCTCGCGGAGTCTTGTAGTAGGCGTAATAGTCCGCCACAAACTGCGGCGCGTCATCGGGCAGCTGATCGACCACGCCGCCTGGAGTGGGTATGATGAATTGGACACCTATTTAAGAGCGAAAGGTGTTCAAGATG
>UROA01000064.1 GCA_900549355.1 uncultured Collinsella sp.
CGGCGCTGTGGCGGGCCTACCTGCTCAAGGAGGGCCTGCGGGCGGTCTTCCGGGCGGGGCCGGGCGAGGCCGCCGACGAGCTGGACGGCTGGCTCGCGTGGGCATGCCGCAGCCGGATACCCCGCTTCGTGGAGCTGTCCCGCAAGGTCCGCAGGAAGCGCCGGGGCATACTCAGGTCGATAGAGCTCGGCGTCTCCAACGCGAGGGTCGAGGCGGTGAACAACAAGATCAAGGTGGCCATCAGGCAGGGCTACGGCTTCCGCAACATCGACAACCTGATCGCCCTCGTGATGCTCAGGTGCTCGGACTTGAAGCCGGCCCTGCCGGGGCGCGAGGCGTAGGGACTACCCACACGAACTCACGAAGGCTCCCATTTAGGGACAGGTTTATTTTGGCAGGTTAGCCGATGGGCTCGGTGTATTTGGCGCGGTCGGTGCGCTGGATGCGCTTGGAGACATGGAGCGGTCGGCCGTCGGTGTCGTAGACGTAGTCGGTGATCAGGATCAGCGCCTGCCCGCGCTCAACGTTGAGCAAAAACGCCTCGTTTTGCGAGGCATAGCACACCTCAAAGGTCTTGTGCCCCTGTGCCGGCGCGCGATGGAATTCTTGGCGCAGCGTCGCGTAGAGTGAACCGTTGATATCGCGATCGATGAGTGCTTCAAAGCTCGGTGGTAGATAGGTGGTCTCCAGGCACAGCGGCGCATCGTCCAGGTAGCGCAGGCGGACAAGTTTGACGAGCTTGCTGCCCACGGCGGCATCAAAGAACTTAGCTATGCTGCCGCCCGCCTTGGTAAAGCCCGAGTCCACCGTGCGCGTGGTGGGCTTCATGCCCTGGCCTTCGACCTGCTTGGTATAGCTCGAAAACACCAGGTTGTTCTCGTGGAGCGCGGGCGTGTCGGCCACAAAGGCGCCACGCCCGCGCTCGGTGCGCACCAGGCCCTCATCAACGAGCACTTTAAGGGCATGGCGCACGGTGCTGCGCGACAGCCCCGATTCGTCCATGAGCTCCATCTCGGACGGCAGTTTGTCTTCGCGTGCGTAGGTGCCGGCGGCGATGCGGTCACGCAGCATGCCTGCCAAGCGCTCGTATTGGGCCAGTTTCTTTTTAGACGAAGCATTCATGCGATCAACCTGTATCTAACTTGTATGCGAGTCTAATCAAGCATGTATTCAATACAACAACAAAACTGCTGGTAACGAGAAGTCGAAAACCTTACCAGCAGAATTTCTAAGTCAAATATAGCATACAACTAGTCGACATAACCAAAACATGTATGTAACTTGTATGCCATCGAGAGCATCAAACGAGAAGAAAGGCTGATGCACGATGACTACTCAGGAACAGGTTAAGGATGTCGTCTCCCAGGTTTTGGCTGACAAGGCAGACAAGGGCGGCATCAAGCGCGTCGTGTGGATTGGCGCCGGCGGATCCAACGGCGGCAACTATCCTGCCCAGTACTTTATGGAGCACGAGGCCACGCAGGTCGTGAGCTCCAGCTACACCAGCAACGAGTTCGTGCACGCAACCCCCGCCTACGTTAACGAGAACACCCTGGCCGTCGTCGTGTCCATGCGCGGCACCAAGGAGACCATCGTCGCCGCCCAGGTCGCCAAGGACCACGGCGCCAGCACCATCGCCATCTATGTTGACGAGTCCGGCCTCACCGAGGTCTGCGACTACAAGATCCAGTACGACAGCTTGGCCGTCGACGAGTCCTGCATGGGTCGTACCAACTCCGCCGTCGTGACCATGATCGCCATGGAGCTCACGCAGCAGACCGAGGGCTATGCCGAGTACGAGACCGCTATGGCTGCGTTCGACTTGGTTGACCCCATCTATCGTAAGGCCGTCGAGTACACCCGTCCGCTCGCTGCCAAGTGGGCCGAGCAGAACGCCGACAAGCCCTGCATCAACGTGATGGCTCAGGGTCCGCTCTTTGGTGCCGCCTACGTCTTTAGCATCTGCAACGTGCAGGAGATGCTGCAGATCGACTCTTGCACCATCAACACCTGCGACTTCTTCCATGGTCCCTTCGAGATCCTGGACAAGCGCACCTCGCTGTTCCAGCTCATCAGCGTCGGCCGCAGCCGCTGCAACGACGAGCGCGGCATCCGCTTCGTCAACCAGTACGGTGGCGAGCGCGTCTATCAGCTCGACGCCAAGGAGCTCGGCCTCAACGACATTAAGGACAGCGTGAGCGAGTACTTCAACCACCTGATCTTTGCCCCGATCCTCAACAACGTGTACATGCGCGCGCTCTCTGCCGTCACCCACAAGGACTACATGACGCGCCGCTACATGTGGAAGCTGGATTATTAGTTACGGCGTTTTACCAAACGCCGCAACGGCTCGACGCTGCAAACCCACCTGAGCGGCAATCTGCCTTTCAGCTTCAGCGGCATGACCAGAAGGTCAATGCCGCTTCGCTTCAAGGCACCTTGCTCGCTCAGGTGGGTTTTCGCTGGCGTTGCCAAAGCATCGGTGTCGCCTTGGCCCAGATGCGGCACTTGGAGACGTTCGGCACTTGGGGACAGTCCTAGTCATTGGGGACAGGTTACTTTACACCAAGTTGGCGCATATGAACCTGACCCCTTTGCACCAATGGGTTGTAGCGGTAGAGCAGATTTTTCCGCTCGCCGATTTGTGTCTTGAAAAATGTATATAACGACTATAACGTAGTGTGAAACATATTGGAAACAATACCGAGGAGGCTGCGTTGAAGAAAAGCAATCTGGGCTATGTGCTGGTGCTGGTCGCCGCGCTTATGTGGGGCAGCATCGGAATCTTTGTAAACGGCATCTCGGCCATGGGCGTTTCGTCCCAGAGCATGGCTGCCTTTCGCCTGTTGGTCGGAGCGCTTATCTTGGCGCCGGTCCTGATGTTTATGGGCTGCCGTCCGGGTGAGGGGTCTACCGTGGCTCAGGGTCCGCTGGCACTGTTCAAGGCAAGCCCTAAAGAGCTTGTTCCCTGCGCGCTTGTCGGTATCGTCGGTCTGGCCGCCGCCAACACCTGCTATTACGAGTGCATGGGCGAGGTGGGCATGTCCACGGCCTCGGTGCTGCTCTATACCTCACCGGTGTTTGGCGTCGTGCTCGGCCGCGTGCTTTATCGCGAGGACGTGACCCCCAACAAGCTCGTTGCCATCGCTTTTAACATAGGTGGCTGTGTACTTGCAGTGACCAATGGCGACCTTTCCGGTTTCCATTTTTCGGTTTGGGGCGTCACGTCGGGCGTGATTGCAGGCTTTTGTGGGGCGTCGCTCGCGGTGTTTAGCCGGATAGCAACCAAGACGGTCCACCCGCTGGCCGTTACGTTTTGGGGTCTTGTTTTTGGCGGTGCGGTTATGGCAGCTATCGCGGCTCCGTGGCCGGATGTCGCCGCGGCAATGTCGCCACAGCTGCTGCTGCTGTTCCTTGGCTTTGGACTCATCCCCACAGCCGTAGCTTACATCTTATATATGCAAGGTCTGTCCATGGGGCTCGAGACATCGAAAGTTCCCGTCGTAATGTCTTTCGAGACGGTCGTCACCGTACTGGTGGGCATTGGTGTCTATGCCGAGTCCGCCGGCGCGATCAAGGTTCTGGGCATTGTGCTGGTGCTCGCGTCCATCCTGATTATGAACACCGACTTCTCCAAGCTGCGCAACAGTGTGTTTGTCGGTCATGTCGCTGAGAGCATGACCTTTAAGCCCAACGCGTGGTGGACGGAGAAATCGCAGGACATGGATCTGTTTAAGGAGCGCACCGGCATCGCGCTGGAGCCCACCGTGCAGGAAAGCCCCTGGTACTTCGTGCGATAGAGGATTGCGCGCAGGGTCTGACCTGGGGTTATCCAGCTAGCGCCGGCCTACCCAGCCAAACGTTTCGAGTACGTTAAACCCGTCAACGGTCGATTTTCACCCGCGAACGGTCTTTATACTAATTAGCAATATAAGCAATGTATAAGACGTTATAATGACCATAACGAAAAGGAGGAGGCAAGATGAATCAGATCATTCTCGCATCTCATGGCGGCCTGGCCGCAGGCGCCAAAGACACGCTCGAGATGGTTCTCGGCGACGTGTCGAACGTCCACGTCGTGTCGCTTGCTCGTGACGACAAGGAGCCCATCACCAATAAGGTTGAGGCTATGATCGCCACGTTCAACGCGGACGACACCGTCTATGTGCTGACCGATATGCTCGGCAGCTCGGTCAACAACAACATGGTCGAGCTTTCCAAGAACGGCACGAAGTTCACGGTTGTCAGCGGTTTCAACATCCCGTTGGCACTGACGCTCGCTATGAGCCCCGTCCCCGTCAAGGGTGCCGAGCTCGCGGCCCTCATCAACGAGGCCCGCACCGGTCTGACTAACCCCAATGCACCGGTCGAGGTCGCCGCGGCTCCCGCCAAGAAGGCCAAGGCGTCCCGTCACAGCTCCGGTCCCGCCAAGATCGTCCTCGCACGTCTTGACTACCGTCTGCTGCACGGCCAGGTCGTCTTTACCTGGACCACCAAGGTTCAGGCCGAGCGCATCATCGTCGTCGACAACGCTGCCGCCAACGATGACATCAAGAAGGGCGCTCTTAAGCTGGCCAAGCCCCAGGGCGTGCGTCTGAACGTCTTCACCGTCGAGCGTGCCCTCGCCAAGATGGACAAGCTCAACACCCTCGGCGAGCGCGTCATGTTCGTCTTTGGCAACACTGCCGAGATGCTGCAGTTCTGCCAGGGCTACAAGCTCGACGCCATCAACCTGGGCGCCACCGCCAACCACGACGGTGCCGATCAGGTCGGCGGCAAGGACAGCTCCGTCTTCCTCGACGCCAACCAGAAGGCCGACGTCAACCAGCTGCTCGGCATGGGCATCAAGCTCTATGTCCAGCAGACCCCTACGTATCAGAGCGTCGACATCGACGCCAAGCTGTAATCAACCAGGCTTTTGCCTGACTGAAAGGAGAAGGGTATGAATACGTTCATCAGTGCGGTGCTCGTCGGCCTCGTCGGCGTGTTCTGCATGTGGGACTCCCGCCTGCTCGGTCGTCTTAACTTCGAGCAGCCCCTCGTTGGCGCTACGCTCGTCGGTCTGCTGCTGGGCGATGTGCCCACCGGCCTTGCCGTCGGTGCCGCCGTCGAGCTCGTGTCCATGGGCCTGGTGCAGGTCGGCGCCGCCGTTCCGCCCGATATGGTCCTGGGCGGCATCGTGGCCGCTGCCTTTGCGTGCCTGACCGATGCTTCCGCCGAGACCGCCATGACGATCGCCATCCCGGTCGCCGTCCTGGGTCAGCTCCTCGGCATCGTGTTCCGTTCCATCATCGCCGCCCTCACCCATGTGGCAGATAGCGCGATCGATAACGGAAAGTTCAAGACCGCTTACCGTATGCACATCTGCGCCGGCTCTGGTCTGTACGCCGTCATGTACTTCCTGCCGATCTTCCTCGCCGTCTTTGTTGGCACCGACCTGGTTCAGGCCATCGTCAACATGGTTCCCGAGTGGCTGTCCACTGGTCTTAACGTTTCGACCAAGATCATGACCGCCTACGGCTTGGCCCTGCTGCTCACCATGATGATCAAGAAGGGCATGACTCCGTTCCTGTTCATCGGTTTCCTGCTCGCCGCTTACCTCAACCTGTCCGTCATCGCGGTCGCTCTGATCGGTGTGTGCCTGGCTGTCGTCTTCATGGGCTTCAAGTTCAACGGTTCCCATGCAGCCGCCGGTGTCGATTCCGACTACGATCCGCTCGAAGACGACGAAGACTAAGGAGGAACACACTATGGCAACCGCAACCAAGGACGTGTCCCTGAACAAGAAGGTCAGCCAGTTCTTCTGGCGCTCCTGGGCCATCCAGGCCTCTTGGAACTACGAGCGTCAGATGAACATGGGCTTCCTCTACGGTATGGTTCCCACGCTCGATCGCCTCTATCCGGATGAGTCCGACCCCAAGCAGCTCGCTGCTAAGAAAGAGGCTTACCACCGTCACATGGCGTTCTACAACTGCACCCCGCAGACGAGCGCTTTCATCCTAGGCCTCACCGCCTCCATGGAGGAGGAGTACGCCAAGGATCCCGAGAACTTCGATCCCGATTCGATCAACGCGGTCAAGACCTCCCTCATGGGTCCGCTTTCCGGCATCGGTGACTCCTTCTTCCAGGGCACCATCCGCGTTATCGCCTTTGGCCTGGGCGTTCAGCTGGCTCAGCAGGGCTCCATCATGGGCCCGATCCTGGCCATGCTCATCTCCATCGTCCCCTCTGTGCTGATCACCTGGTTCGCAGCCAAGATGGGCTATCAGGGCGGCCACGAGTACCTGAGCAAGCTTCAGGGCGGCGACCTCATGGAGAAGCTCATGTATGTCTGCGGCATCGTGGGTCTTATGTCCGTGGGTGGCATGATTGCTACGCTGATCGGCGCCACCACCCCGCTGCAGTTCGCTGAGGGCACCGTCGTTATCCAGGACATCCTGGACGGCATGATGCCCCAGATGATCTCCCTTGGCCTCACCGGCCTTATGTACTGGCTCATCAAGAAGAACGTCAACACCGGTTGGCTTCTCGTGATCGCCATTGTGGGCGGCATCGCCCTCTCCGCGGCCGGCATCCTGGCCTAGTCGCGACCAAGCGCTTAACCGCTTTCCCCCGGGGGCCTGCCTGGCATCCCATACCCCAGGCAGGCTTCCATCCCTAAAATGCGACAATGGGATAGTTCCTTTGTCGCATCCTTAACGGGCCGGCGACTCGGTCCAAACCACGGTAACCCTGCGAGCGCCCGGCAATGTGGCGCCGCAAAAATCGAAAGGAATGTGTCAGATGTACGAGATCGACCTTAACCTCCCTAAGCAGATCGTCGCTGACGTCCTGTCCAACCACGAGATCCACAGCGTCGCTTTTGTCGGCTGCGGTGCCTCCATGTCCGACCTTTACCCCGCCAAGTACTTCCTGGCTAACAACACGGACAAGCTGAACGTTCAGATCTTCACCGCTAACGAGTTCAACTACGACACGCCTTCCTGGGTCAACGAGCACACCTTCGTGATCACCTGCTCCCTCGGTGGCTCCACGCCCGAGACCGTCGAGGCCAACAAGACCGCCAAGAAGCACAACTGCCCGGTCGTCTCCCTCACCAACAAGGCTGGCTCCGCCCTGACCGTCGACGCTGACTACGTCATCGTTCACGGCTTCCACGCCAACTTCGCTGCCAAGTGCGAGAAGCCCGGCTACGCCATCGCTCTTGCTGTCGAGATCCTTCAGCAGACCGAGGGCTATGACCACTACGAGGACATGATCACCGGCCTCACCAACGTCTTCGAGCTCTGTGAGAACGCCGCTCAGCACTGCAAGAAGCTCGCCAAGAAGTTCGCCGAGGACTTCAAGGACGACAAGATGATTTACTTCATGGCTTCCGGTGCCTCCGAGAAGATGGCTTACTCTCACGCCGCCTTCCTGTTCACCGAGATGCAGTGGATCGACGCCGCTGCCTACAACACCGGTGAGTACTTCCACGGCCCGTTCGAGGTTTCCACCGAGGGTAAGCCCTACGTCTTCTTCATGTCCGATGGCGCTACCCGTCCGATGGACGCCCGCGCCCTCACCTTCCTTGAGCGCATGGGCGCCAAGGTCGCTCTGATCGACTCCAAGGACTACGGCCTGGCTGACGCCGTGCCCGCGAGCGTCGTCACCTACTTCAACCCGCTGCTGCACCTCGCCGTTATGCGCGAGTACGGCAACCAGATCGCCGAGGCCCGTCAGCACCCGCTGACCATGCGTCGCTACATGTGGAAGCTTTCCTACTAATCACAAGTAAGTAGACCTTACGGGTTGATTGAGAGGGGATGGGGTTTGCGCCCCATCCCCCTTTTTTGCTCTGGGGAGGGTGCGTCTGTCGCGCCGTAAAACCCCAGATAAAACCCACCAAAATAAACCTGACCCTTTTTGGCAGGTGGGAGGAGATGCGTATGATCAAAGCAGTGCTGTTTGACATGGACGGCGTGCTGGTCGATACCGAGTGGTTCTACAACCGTCGCCGCGTGGCGTTTATGGAGGAGAAGGGCTTTCACTTTGACGAGATCCCCGATCTTTCGGGGTCTAACGAGCCGGCCATTTGGGAGGCGCTGGTGCCCGACGATGTTGAGCTGCGCGAGCGCCTGCGCGTGGAGTATAAGCAGGTCTACAGCCCGGACCACCCCGTTCCGTATGCCGAGCTGCTCAACGAGCAGACGGAGCCGGTGATGCGTGAGCTGCACGAGCGCGGCGTGAAGTGTGCCATCGCGAGCTCGTCCTATCGCGAGCTTATTGACGAGCTGGTGGAGATTGCCGGCATTGCCGATGTGCTGGACTACACCATCAGCGGTCACGAGTGCAGTGCGTTTAAGCCCGACCCCGAGATCTACCTGCGCGCCATGGAGGCGCTGGGGGTGGAGCCTGCCGAGTGCCTGGTTATCGAGGATTCGCCTTTAGGCATCGAGGCCGGCAAACGCTCCGGCGCCCGCGTCCTGGCGCTGCGTCCGCACGAGGGCGTCAACCTCGATCAATCGCAAGCCGATGCCGTTATCGATAATCTGACCGATATTTTGGCCGCTTTGTAGTGTCAATCCGCCGCGAGAAGCACTGGTTCAAACGTTTTTTGCGGTGGACTGGCTCGATTTGGTTTCGATTTTGATCCGTTTGGCTTCGATTCGGGCTAAGTGAGTAGACTTTTTGGCGCAGGCCGAGCACAATGCATATCTTCCTTTGTAAAACCGCAGGTCACAGGGGTGGCGGTTTTGGGTGTGCTCGGCAGATCGTAAAAAGTCTACTCACTTGGAATTTTGCCCTTTGGTCGTGGGGGTTGCTGGTCCCGCTTTGGTTGTCGAGAGAGGGTGAATTGAAGCGCCCCCGCACGCTCCATGCTACAATCGCGGACATACCCCACAACTACATCTGCCTTCGAAAGGAGCCTGCGTGGCGAACGCCATCGATCAGCTCACGGACCGAGTGCTCGTACTCGGCCGCCTCACCATCGTCCGCCGCGCCATTACTGCCGTGGCGGTCACGATTTCCGCCGTTCTCCAGACATTCCTGATCCAGGCGTTCATTCAGCCCGCCGACCTGCTTCCGAGCGGCCTCACCGGCGTTGCGGTCCTGCTCGATCGCGTTACCTCGCTGGGCGGCGTTCACATCGACATTTCGCTCGGTATGCTCGCGCTCAACATCCCCGTGGCGCTCCTATGCTGGAGCGGCATTAGCAAGCGCTTCGTCATCTTCTCGATGATGCAGGTCGTGCTCTCGTCGCTGTTCCTCAACGTCTTTCACTTCGCTCCATTTTTGGGCGACAAGATCATGCTAATCATTTTTGGCGGCGTGGTCTCGGGTCTGGGCGCTGCCATCGCACTTAAATCCGGCGCATCCACCGGCGGCACCGACTTTATCGCGCTGTGGGTCTCCAACCACACGGGCAAGACCATCTGGGGCGTCATCTTTGGTTTCAACTGCTTTATCCTGGCGATCTTTGGCTCTATGTTTGGCTGGGACAAGGCGGCGTATTCCATCGTGTTCCAGTTTATTTCGACCAAGACCATCGACAGTTTCTATCGTCGCTACGATCGCGTGACGCTGCAGATCACGACGCGTAAGGCAGACGAGGTCATGACTGCCTACGTAAACCATTTTCAGCACGGCATTAGCTGCGCCGAGGTCATCGGCGGATACAGCCGCGAAAAGATGTACCTGCTGAACACCGTTGTCTCGACCTACGAGAGTCAGGACATTATCAAGCTGGTGTGCGACGTTGATCCCGGCGCCGTGATCAACGTGTTCCACACGCTCAACTTTGTGGGCGGCTGGTGGGGTGGTCATGTCGACGAGCCCATGCCCACGGCCGTTCCCGATCCCGACAAGCCCGCACGCATGGCCAGCAGGCAGGCGCGCCTCAGCGAACAGGACAGCCTGCAGCAGGACGACGGCAAGTAAGGTTTTTGGCATTTTGCCGGCACGGCGCAATCCTGTCCGCTCGAGCCCCCCGAAGCCTCGCTGCTTTCGGGAGGCCTTCGTTTGCCCAGATAAACCTACCAAAATGAAGCTGTCGCTTTTTGGTAGGGAGGGTGTATCGTTTTATCAATATGAGGTAACATGAAACTAGACGTTATATACGTATTAGTTATTTCGATATTTCGATAAGAGTGATCAGATATGCCCGCGCCCAAAAATGCACCGCTTTACCAGCAGATTTACGACGAAATCAAGGATGCGATCGAGAAAGGTGTTTATGCACCCAAGGAGCGTATTCCGTCCGAGCTTGAACTAGCCGAGCAGTACGAGGTGAGCCGTATTACGGTGCGCCGCGCTGTCGAGGAGCTGTGCTCCGATGGTTACCTGGTTAAGCAGCAGGGCCGCGGCACCTTTGTCTCCACGCCGCACATCAATCGCCAGTTTCACGCCTCGACGCTGCAGACGTTTACCGCGCTGTGTGCCGGCAACGGCATGAAGGCCGGTGCGCACGTGATCGATCGCCAGATCGTTCCGGCACGTCAAAACGAGATGGAGTTCTTTGGCCTGCAGAAGGACGCGCTGCTGCTGCATATTAAGCGCGTGCGTACAGCCGACGGCGAGCCCATCTTTGAGGAGAACATCTTTGTGCCGTTTGACGCCTACCGTGAGCTGTTGACGGCCGATCTTGAGGACAAGTCGATTTTTGCCGAGGTCGAGCGTGTTGGCGGAACGCCGATTGTTTCGGTTGGCTACCGCACGGTCGAGGCCGTTCGTGCCAATACCGAGCAGGCGGCCGAGCTGGGCATTGCTCCGCACGATCCGCTGCTCAACCTGCGTGCCGGCTTTACCGGTCCCAACGATGAGCCGGTCTTGCTCGGCAAACAGTACTACGTGGGTAGCCGTTACGTCATGGTGATGTAGCTCTAGTTGCGCGGTTTTCCAAACCGCGCAACGGCTCGACGCTGCGCCTTTGGTTCCGCCGTTCTAACGAACGGCGGACCGGTCGACGCTGCAAACGCCCCTAAGCGGCAATCTGACGTTCAATCGTCGGTTGCGTACCAAAGTACGCCTCCCTCCTCTTTCACGTCACCTTGCTCGCTTGGGGGCGTTTTCGCTCATATGACCCAATCCGCTGTCAATGGCCACAATGGCCC
>UROA01000065.1 GCA_900549355.1 uncultured Collinsella sp.
CGTCGACGGGGACGGCGAGGACGGGGCATACGAGGATCGCCAGGAGAAGAGATGATATGAGCGCTGTGGGCATCTTGGTTTTCATGATCATTCTCGATTCTTAGAGATGAGGTTCGATAGCTGCGAGGCCGTGCTCGATACGTTGTTCGATCTGGCGGCGGCGGTCAAGGCCGTGCGCTAGACAATTGCGGCGTTGAAACGAGCAATTGCTTACGTTTGCGCTTAAACAAAAGGGGTCCGGCAATGGTCGGGCCTCTTTTGCTTGAGCGGCGACTTAGCATACTTGCGGGCGTGCTATAGATACGCACCGAGGTTGATGGCCGTGGCGTCGGTCTGGCTGCTTGCCTGGGTGCTGGCGCGTTCCAGCAGGAACGGACGTACCAGTTCTTGGCGGTTGATGTCCTCGGCGGCGGTGACTGCGGTGACGGTGCGCGCTGTAGAGCCGACGCGGATATGCTTGGTCTTTGCTGGGGCCTTGTTCTCGATTTGCTCCATGAGCAATTGAACGCCCTTGCGGCCAATCTCGTAGCCCGGGGGCGCTACCGTAGTGAGCGGGACCGATCCGCTCCAAGCGAGCGGGTTGCCATCGCAACCTGCTACGCGTACTTGCCCGGGGACGGCGATGCCTTTGTCGACCAGCGCCGAGATGACGCCCGAGGCCAGCACGTCGGTCAGGCCGACGACAAAATCGGGGCGTTCGTCGGCGGGGCGCGCGGCGATTTGGGTGCCGATGCCGTAGCCGTCGGCGGCGGTATTCCATTCGCCGGTGTCGATGACTTCGATCTTGATATCGGGATGTAGGGCGAGCGCCTTATGAATGCCAAGGACGCGCAGGGTGAGTTGCATAAATGCTGCTCGGCCGACGACGACAATATGGTGCGCGCCGCGGGCGATGGCGAGCTCGGCGATGATGCGGCCTTGTGCCTCGTTGTCGGCGGCCACGTAGTAGCCGGGCTCGGAGCAATGGATGTCCAGATGGACGATCGGCACGGGCATCTTGGTCAGGGCGGGGTGCCAGTCGGGGGATGCCATGGGCTGAACCATGACGCCGGACATCTGGGTGCCCATAAAGTAGCGCAGGTAATGGTCCTGGAGAATATCGTCGTTATCGGCGTTGGCGATGAGCAGGTCGTAGCCGTGCTTGCGGGCCTCGTTGTGGGCGCCGCTGGCGATTTGGAGTGAAAAGCCGTGGTCGAGACGGGGGAGCACCAGGCCAAAGGACTTGGTGGCGCCGCCCGCGAGCTGACGAGCGCTTTGGTTGGGCAGGTAGCCCAGTCGATTGATGGTTTCGTTAATGAGCTTGAGGGTCTCGGGACGCAGCTTTTCGGGGTGGTTGAGCGCGTTGGAAACCGTGCCCAACGAAACCCCGGCCTCGCGCGCGACGTCGCTGATTTTTACCTTTGCCATAGCGGCCCCTTTGATGCGTTTCAAGTACAAGCCAGATTGTAGCATCGCCCGCCCCTGAGGTGTCAAAACCCGCCTATTAGGGACAGGTTTATTTTGGCAGGTTTTATCTGGGGAAACGCCGTTGTCAGCGCGACCACCACGAAGGTGCCTATCCCCATTGTGGTGGTTTGGGCCGGCTGGACGTGTGTGCATCGGGTGGTATCTAAGTTGAGATACCACTTCTGGTATATCAGCTTGCGTTTGCGTGAGTACAATACTCGAACGTTATGCGTCTCAGCGCCCCCTGTGCGTGGACGTTTTGCAGTCAAGCGGACGAAGGGACTTATCCTATGTGCGGAATTGTCGGCTACACCGGCTCTGATATTGCAAAGAACATCCTGGTCACAGGCCTCAAGCGTATGGAGTATCGCGGCTATGACTCCTCGGGCGTCGCGCTCGAGGTGGGCGAGGGCGCTGCGGCGCACCTCGACGTCATCCGCCGCGTGGGCAAGGTCGCGGGCCTGGAGAGCGAGCTTTCCAACATCGACAGCGACGCTACCTGCGGTATCGGCCACACCCGTTGGGCCACCCACGGCAAGCCCTCCGTCGTTAACGCTCACCCCCACACCAGCTGCGACGGTCGTATCGCCATCGTCCACAACGGCATCATCGAGAACTTCGCCGAGCTGCGCGAAGAGCTGGAGGACCGCGGCCACCACTTTAAGAGCGAGACCGATACCGAGGTCTTCGCGCATCTGATCGAAGAGGCTTATGCCGAGACGCACGACCTGATGGCCTCCGTGCGCGAGGCTTGCACCCACGTGGTCGGTGCCTATGGTCTGGCCGCCGTGTGCGCTGACGAGCCCGGCGTGATCGCCGTGGCCCGCAAGGATTCCCCGATCGTAGTCGGTGTGGGTGAAACCGGCTCCTATGTTGCTTCTGATGTCATCGCGCTCATCGACGCCACCCGCGATGTCGTGGTGCTCGAGGACGGTCAGTTTGCCAAGCTCACGCCCGCAGGCGTCGAGTACACCGACGAGGCCGGCAACGTTATCGAGCCCAAGGTCACCCACATCGACTGGGACCTGGACATGGCAGAAAAGGGCGGTTATCCCGACTTTATGCTCAAGGAAGTCCACGAGCAGCCGCGCGTCGTGCGCGACACGCTGGTCGGTCGTATGACGCCGGCCGGCGAGCTCGACATCGACGAGCTGGGCCTTTCGCTCGAGGAGCTCAACGACATCGACCGCGTCTACGTGATCGCTTGCGGCACCAGCTATCACGCTGGCCTCATTGCTAAGAATCTCATCGAGGGCTGGGCTCGCATCCCCACCGAGGTTGAGGCGGCCAGCGAGTTCCGTTATCGCAATCCCATCATCACGCCGACGACGCTCGTCGTTGCCGTGTCCCAGTCGGGCGAGACGGCCGATACCCTTGCCGCCATTCGAGACGCGCGCATCAAGGGCGCCAAGGTCTTCGGCATCACCAACGTGGTGGGCAGCCCCGTGGCGCGTGAGAGCGACGGCGTCATCTACACCAAGGCCAACAAGGAGATTGCGGTCGCCTCGACCAAGAGCTTTATCGGCCAGGTCGTGAGCCTCACGCTTTTGGCCCTGCTGCTGGCGCAGGTCAAGTACCGCTTGACCACCAAGCAGGCGCGCATGCTGTTCCGCGAGCTTTCCGATACGGCCGAGCAGATCCAGTGGATTTTGGATACCCAGACCGAGGCCGTGCATGAGGCTGCCCTGCTGTGCAAGGACGCGCAGTCGGCGCTGTTCGTGGGCCGCGGCATGGGTGCCGCTATTTCCTACGAGGGCGCGCTCAAGCTCAAAGAGGTCAGCTACCTGCACGCCGAGGCCTACGCCGCCGGTGAGATGAAGCACGGCCCCATCGCCCTGATCGACCCGGGCTTCCCCGTCATCGCCGTGGCAACCAAGAGTGCCACCTACGACAAGACCGTGTCGAACCTCATGGAGTGCAAGGCGCGCGGCGCCAAGGTCATCGTCGTTGCCACCGAGGGCGACGGGGAGATCGACAAGATCGCCGACTGCATCATCCGCGTGCCGGCCGTCCGCGACGTGTTCAGCCCCATCACGGCGAGCGTTCCGCTGCAGCTGCTCGCCCGCGAGGTCGCCATCCTGCGCGGCTGCGATGTTGATCAGCCCCGAAACCTCGCTAAGAGCGTGACCGTGGAATAGTTGGTTCCGCCGTTCTAGCGACCAAGGCCCGGCTCCGTTGCAGCGGAGCCGGGCCTTGTTGCATTTGCACAGATAAAACCTGCCAAAATGAACCTGTCCTTTTTTGGTAGGTTAGCGGAGCTTGCTGGTCTCGAAGTACTCGGGGAACTGGTCCAGGACCTCGGTTTGGTTGCGGAACATCATGTGCAGGTGCTTGCTGACCAAAAAGCTCGCTTCGATGGGGTCGCGACCGGCGATAGCGCGGCGAATCTGCTTGTGCTCGTTCACGATGTCCTGATTGTCGAGAACCTGCGTGGCAGCGCGCAGCCAGCGGAAGCGCTCAAGGTCGGCATTGGTCTCTTCGAGCCACGACCACACGGTGCTGCGACATGCGATGCTAAAAATCATGTGATGCATGAGGTTGTCGCTCAAAAAGAAGCCGATGCGATCCTCTTCGGCCATGGCCTTTTCCTGCAGCACGATGGCGCGGTCGAGCTGCTCGATGCCAGCCGACGTGGCGCGCGCGCAGCACTCCACGATCACCTGCTTTTCCAGATGCTCGCGGATGTAACAGGCACTCTCGGCAAGGGTGAGGTTGATGGGCGAGACGTAGGTACCGCTCTGGGGCACGGTGCGCACCAGGCCTTCCTGCGCCAAACGAACTAAAGCCTCGCGCACAGGGGTGCGCCCCATATCCAGGTCGTCGCAAAGTTGCTTGACGCCCAGCTTTTCGCCCGGCTTGTAGTCCAGGTAGACGATTTTGCGTCGAATGGTGTGGTAGGACTGGTCCTGTAGGCTCGTTTCCTGCTCGCCGACGTGCATCGATTCTTCCATAGCGCCTCGCAACTGTTCTATCAAACTCATATGTCAGTTGTTAATTATGCCGCGAATCAGCTCTCCGCGGTGGGTAATTCGGCTGTTGCCTGAGAACTATTGCGGCATCTTAGTCTGTGTTTGCGCAAGGCTGCGCTCAATGTTGCCGTATCATAAGCCGTCGCAAACGTGAAATAGAAAGAAGGAATCCCATATGCAACTGGCAAATATCGTACGCGAGCGCTGGAAAGGCGTCTTGTTCTGCCTGATCATCGCTATCCCCGCGACGTTGCTCGGCAAACAAATTGAGGTGGTCGGCGGTCCGGTATTTGCCATCCTCTTTGGTATGGTCCTGGCGCTCGTCTTTCCCAAGAATCGTCGCGAACAGCTCGCCGCCGGCGTTACCTATACGTCCAAAAAAGTCTTGCAGTACGCGGTTATCCTGCTTGGCTTTGGCATGAACCTCTCCCAGATTCTGTCCAAGGGCGCCCAGTCGCTGCCGATTATCGTGGCGACAATCTCGACCTCGCTTGTCATCGCCTTTGTGCTCTGCCACGTTATGAACGTGCCGGGCAAGATCGCGACGCTTGTGGGTGTGGGTTCGTCGATTTGCGGCGGTTCTGCCATCGCCGCGACCGCACCCGTCATCGACGCCGACGATCACGAGATTGCCCAGGCCATTTCGGTCATCTTCCTGTTTAACGTTATCGCGGCGCTCGTGTTTCCGACGCTCGGCGGCATGCTCGGGCTGACCAACGAGGGCTTTGGCCTGTTTGCCGGTACCGCCATCAACGACACCTCGTCCGTAACGGCTGCGGCGAGCGCCTGGGACAGCATGCATCCCGGCGCCAATGTGCTCGAGAGCGCCACGGTGGTCAAGCTCACCAGAACGCTGGCCATTATTCCCATCACGTTGGTCCTCGCATGCTGGCAGATGCATCTGGCACGCAAGGCCGGCGGCGACGCTAAGAGCACGTTCTCGCTTAAACGCGCGTTTCCCATGTTTGTGCTGTTCTTTGTGCTGGCGAGCGTGATCACCACGGTGTTTCAGCTTCCTGTGTCCATCACGGCGCCCATCAAGGAGCTGTCAAAGTTCTTTATCGTGATGGCCATGGCGGCTATTGGTTTTAATACCGATATCGTCGAGCTGGTCAAAAAGGGCGGCAAGCCCATCGCATTGGGCTTTTGCTGCTGGATTGGCATTGCGTGCATGAGTTTGGGAATGCAACACGTGCTGGGAATCTGGTAGAGAAGTAGCTTATTTGCGTGCTGCGTGCTGCGTGCTGGCGAGCGCATGCCTGCGGTGGAGCGATAGGAGCTCTTGCGGGTATGGCTTGTCCGCAGGTTTATAAGTCCCGAAGAGCTCTTATCGCCCCGCCAGGATGGCGATGCGGGGCAACACCTATACTCGCAGGACGGCGCTTTCTGCCCTATAGTGTTTGGTGAGCAATATCGTTCAATTTTGAAACACTCGGTCGTGCGACCGTCGGCGGTTGCACGTCGCCGCGGACAGGGGCAAATCATGGATAGCAATGCCAAGCTGAACATCTTGACCGATGCCCTAGCTGCTGCCGGGGCATCGGCATTGGCAATCGATGCGCGTGGGGACGTCGCGATCTCGACCATGAATGACGCGGCGCTTGAGCGGGATGTGGCGGCTTTTGTCGCTGAGCGTCTCGACCGTATAGGAGACGGCGCGCGTCTGGTTATGGGGCGTGAGGGTGCGCGCCTGAGCCTGACCGTTCGCCCCACCGACAAAGAGGGCGGGGGGCTTTGGGTCGCCGTGGTCCGCGAGGTGCGCGGCGCCGCGGCGCATGCGGGCATCGAGTGGCTCAACGCCGACGAAGTTGAGGCCCGCTACGAATCGAGCGCGTACGGCATCGTTGAGGGGGCGGCCTCGGTGGCTGCGCTGGTTGCAGAGAGTTACGCGCGCGGTGTGCCCCTTATGCTCGAGGGCGAGCTGGGAGCGGGTCAGGTCGAGATCGCCAAGTGCCTCTATCTGGACGGTCCTTTTGCCGATCAGCCCTTTGTTTCCGTTGCGCTCGATGAACTCACCGATCGCGGTTGGCGCCATGTGCTCAAAAGCGTCGAATCGCCGTTGTTCCAAACAGAGCTGACCCTTTGCATTGAGGGCTGGAACGCGGTTGGCCCCCAGCGTCTCCGCGAGCTGGTCTCCACGATGGCCGACACCGCGTTGGCGACGCGCTGCCATGTGGTGCTGACGGCGAATGACATGCCGGGCGGTAGCGAAAGTGATCAAGCCGCCTTTGTGACCGAACGCTTCGCCTGTGCGGTGAGCGTGGCGCCGGCAATCGTCGAGCAGGGGGCCGCGTCGACGAAGGTCGCGCGCTATTTGGAATATCTCGCTGATGCATTTGGGACGGCAGCGCCCGCGCTGTCCGCCGCCGCGGCGAAGACGCTCGATGCTTACCGCTGGCCGCGCAATTATCTGCAGCTCCGTGAGGTCTCGGAACGACTGTATATATTGGTGGGGGCGGGCACGGTGGACCGCGCTGTGGCGGAGGAAGTGCTCGCCCAAGAGGACGTGATTAAGACCGCAACCTTTGGCGCCCCGACGCTCGAAAGCGACCTGTATATCCTGCGACCGCTGGCCGATACCGAGCGAGATATCGCGCATCTGGTTGTAGATCATCTCCACGGCAACCGAACCCGTGCGGCGGAGGTGCTGGGCATAAGCCGTACAACGCTGTGGCGCTTGCTGAAGGACGATGACCGTTGAGCGAGGCGCCCGTGACCGCGCGCGACGCGTGTGCTACAGTCCAAAGCGTTATTGTTTCGATTTGGTTACGGCGTGCGAGGGCATATGGCTGAGACTTCAAAACCGAGCCGCAGAAGGCGGAGCGCCGCGCCGGTTAACCGACGCACGACATCGGTGACGTGGGGCAAACACGCCTCGGGGTTTGATGGCTCGTTCAAGCGCACTAAATACGGCTATCCTTCGGCAAGCGCCCGCTTGGCAATGCAGGCAGAGTCCTCACTGTGGGGCCGCAAACGCGTGGTGGGCTCAAAGCTCAAGCACGACGGCACGCTTGGTTACATCAGCCGCGGGGCGGCTCGCCGCAGCGGACTCAACCCGGCTGGTTGGCATCGTTATGTGCCGATCGTGGCCGTCGTTGCAGTGATCGTCGTCGCACTCGCTGCGCTTGGCTACGCCGGCGGTGGCGCCAACTTGGACGCAGTGTTTAAATCGCCCGAGCTCGCGCATGCAGGCACAGAAGTTATCGAGGGCGCTCAGACCCAGACGGGCGTCGCACCCCAGCGCGGTATCGTTGCGGCGGCCTCCACCATCGCCGATGCGCAAAAGGACGAGGGCGAACAAGGCAGCGAAGCCGAAACGGCCCAGACGAACGAAACGACGACAACTCAAATATCAACATAGCTTGCCGGCAGAAGGGGACGTTCCTTTTCTGCCGGCACTTGGGGACAGTCCTAGTCGTTGGGGATCTACCGACGCATTGGGGGTTTGCGCCTTCCATGCATGACAGCCGTCTCTTTTATGTTTCCTTTAGCCGTTGCTGCCTAGGATGGGGGTTAGTCGGTAGGAAGGGAGCGTCTATATGGACGACGCGAGCGAGCGTTCAATCGAAGAGGACATGCTCGATCAGTTCAATTACTTTGATGATGAGGACGAGGAGCTGATCGACCGCCGCGAGCCAGCGCCGCTTGATTCCTTTGATCTGGTCGATGAAGAGCCCGACGAGGACGAGGGCGAATCGGCGGAGCCCTCACAGCCTTCGCGCCTTGACTCGCTGCTTTCGAGAGCCCCCATGCACCACGGCGTTCGTGCCGGCGCGCTCCATATGAAAACTGACTGGCACCAGATCGTGACGGCAGGCGATGAACTTGCCGTCGATGCGCCGCTCACCGATAAATCATCCATCATCTGCCGCACCGGTATGCTTATGCTCGCGAGCGGAACGGGTGCCTGGCGCGTGCGCGATACCATGAATCGCGTCGCCGCCGTACTCGGTGTGACCATCCACGTTGACTTAAGTCTCCTGTCGTTTGAGTGTACTTGCATCGAAGATGGTCACTGCTTTAATGAGGTTGTCAGCTTGCCCACAACGGGCGTCAATACCCATCGCATTTGGATGATGGAGAGCTTCCTAAAGGAAATCGAGACATATGGTCGCCGTTTTACGGTGCATGAGTATCACGAGATGCTCAAGACCGTTGAGAGTTCAAAACCTGATTACGCGCCTTGGCAACAGGGCCTTGCGGCGGCCTGCGCCTGTGGCGCCTTTGTCTTTTTACTTGGTGGCGGTCCTATTGAGATGGCATGCGCGTTCGTGGGCGCGGGTGTCGGCAACTTTGCCCGCTCCCATATTCTCAAGCAAGGCCTTGGTCAGTTCAGCGCGCTGACGACCGGTGTTGCGCTCGCTTGCGTTTCGTATCTGCTGGCATTGCTCGGCCTTGGCCAGGTCATACCGGGGGCAATGTCGCACCAAGAAGGCTATATCGGCGCCATGCTCTTTGTGATTCCCGGCTTTCCGCTCATTACGGCAGGCCTCGACATCGCTAAGCTCGACATGCGAAGCGGTATCGAGCGCCTTTCATATGCCGTATCGATTATTGTGATGGCGACGCTCGTAGGTTGGATGGTTGCCGAGTGTGTTGGCCTGGCGCCGGACGACTTTGCCCCACTGGGCCTTTCGCCGCTTGCCCTTACGCTCCTGCGCGTGGTGATGAGCTTCGTTGGCGTATTCGGCTTCTCGGTGATGTTCAACAGCCCGGTAAAGATGGCCGCGGCAGCTGGGTTGATCGGCGCCGTGTCCAATACCCTGCGTCTGACCCTTGTCGATGCGCCGACGATGATTCCCTTCCTGGGCCTCAGCACGGGAATGCCTCCCGAGGCAGCAGCGTTTATCGGCGCGCTGGTATCGGGTCTGCTGGCAAGCTTGGCCGAAGTCAAGCTCACCTACCCGCGTATCGCCCTCACGGTGCCTTCGATTGTCATTATGGTGCCGGGTTTGTATCTGTATCGCTCGATGTATTACATGTGCACCTTCGACACGGTCAATATGCTCGGCTGGTTTGTGCGCGCAGTGCTCATCGTGGCGTTTCTGCCCGTTGGCTTGGGCGTGGCGAGAACCCTCACCGACCCTCGCTGGCGCCACACCAGCTAATTGGTGCAAGGGGGACAGGTTACTTTGCACCAAATGAGTTGCGGTGAAATAGGGACTGAATTGCTGCTTAAAGGGTCAAAACAGTCCGTATTCCACCGCAACTTATGGGGTCGGGGGATTATCGGTGCCCTGCATCTTCATAAACTCAACGCTTACGAAGCGCATGCGTTTCGTGCTAGGCTGGTTCCACCACATAAGTAGTCGCAGACGCGCGTACCACGGGCGGGCGAGATGAAGTTCCAACAGCTCCATCTTGCCCGCCCGTTTTTGTTGCGTGGCGCCGCGGTACAACACAGAGAGGAATCTGCCCTTTATGCCTATCAACAAACGAGAGAGCCTGCTGTTCACCTTTATCATGTGCTTTTGCATGGTGCTCTGGATGAGCATCTACAACGTTGCCCTGCAGCACGGGGCCATCAACGGCGAGGTCGTTGCCGCTGCGTGGCTCGGCTTCCCCGTTGCCTACATTTTTGCCATGTGCTGCGACTGGTTCGTCGCCAGCCCGCTCGCCAAGGGTTTCGCCTTTAAGTACTTGGTCACGCCGGGCAAGAGCTCGCCACTTGCCATGACGCTCGCCGTCAGCTCCTGCATGGTCGTCCCCATGGTTATCATCATGTCGCTGTACGGTGCCTGCGAGGGTCTGACGCACATGCCCGGCGGCATCCTTGCGAACCTGTATTCCGTGCCCGCGATCTGGATGATCAACATCCCGCATAATTTTGTGATGGCGCTGCCGTGGAACCTTTTGGTAGCCGGTCCGATTTCCCGCTTCGTCTTCCGTCGCGCCTTCCCTGTGGGGACGGTTTTCGAGGAGGAGCATGCCGAGCTCTTGGAGCAGGCTATGGCTCCTGAGTGCGAGTAGCTCGCTTAGGGATCTGCTGAGCGCGGGCGACTTGCTTGGTTGGAGCCCTAAGCGTGGATAGCTCGCTCGGCGACATCGCGGGCGCGAGCGGTGCGCATGACCGGAGGGCCCGTGCTGCTCCGTTGCCCGACGTGCTAGCGCGCAGAACAATCTGTTGGTGCATTCGGCGGCTGCTGAAGCGGTTCGGCAGCCGCTATTTATACGGAGTTTAAATACAACAGTCTGTTGTATTACGTAGAGTGGTATATCTCTAGCAGGAAAAATGCGAGAGACGGAGCATTATGGCGTTGTTAGTAGGACTGGACGTAGGGTCGACGACGACCAAAGTTTACGCGATGCACGAGGATATGACCGAGGCGTGGTGGGGATATCGCCGCCACGGGGCGTGTCAGACAGCGAGCGTGCGCGCCATGCTCGGCGAGCTCGCCGAGCGCTTTCCCCATGAGTCGCTGCGCGTTGCGGTGACCGGCTCGGGTGCGCGCGATATCGCGACCGCGCTGGGCGCCTCGTACGTTCAGGAGGTGGTCGCCAACGCGCTCGCGATCAGCAGGTTCTATCCGCAGACGCGCTGCGCCATCGAGCTGGGCGGCCAAGACGCCAAGATGATCTTCTTCCGCACCAACGATAAGGGAGACATCGAGGTTGCCGACATGCGCATGAACGGCTCCCGCGCAGGCGGGACCGGGGCCTTTTCGGCTCGATG